>JABMQQ010000246.1 GCA_013202495.1 Fidelibacterota bacterium
AGATCATCTACTCTTAAAAATGCAAATTGCTCTCTGTGGAGTTTCACCACCTTGTGACCCAGAGCCATAAAAATTCTCTTTATTTCGCGTTTACGACCCTCTCTAAGGATGAGTCTGATTTCTGTAAATCTATCGAAATAGTTGTAATCAAGAACCTCTGCGATTGCAGGTGTTTTAGCTTCAATATTTATGCCAAGCGGCAGACGATCCAGATCCTCTGAACTCACCTGCCCCAACACTCGTACAGCATATGTTTTGGGAATTTGAAATTTTGGATGGGTCAGGCTATACGCCAGATCTCCATCATTGGTCAGAATAATTGCCCCGGTCGTATCATAATCCAACCTCCCCACAGGATATATTCTATCCTTTGAGGGAATTAAATCGATTATTGTGGTCCTGCCATAGGGATCATTGGTTGTGGTGATGACCTGTGTGGGCTTATTGAGGAGAAAGTATTGAAAGTCTGGTTCGAGTATGATCTGCTTACCTTGAAAGACAACATCATCAGATAAGGATTTTACACGTGTAGCCGGATTGCTCTCAACCTGGCCATTGATTGTCACCAAACCTTTTTGAATAAGGTCATCACAGACCCGTCGCGAACCCAGACCAGCCATTGCCAGATATCGATTGAAGCGTATCTGTTCTTCAGATTTTTCAGTCATATCACTCAAGATTTTGGTTGTGATCCCAGGGATCAATTGGCTGATTAAACCAACTCGTTGTCATCCTCAGCCAGAATGTCTTCTACTTCTCTCAGTCTCGGTAGATCTTTGACAGAATTAAGACCAAAATACTGTAAAAACTCAGTACTGGTCCTATACAAGAGGGCACGACCTGGACCATCCTCACGCCCTCGAATTTCCAATAATTTCCGGTCAAGGAGTGTTCGCAAGGAGGAATCAGAGCTGACCCCACGAATGGACTCAATATCATTTCTGGTGACAGGTTGTTTGTAACTCACAATAGCCAGTGTTTCCAGAGCAGCCTGAGACAATCGGAGCTTCCCTGATTTGGAGAAAAGACCCTTAATGTAGGATTCGAACTCTGCGTTGGTCACGATCTGATATCCACCAGCAACTTCTTTGATAAAGAATGATCTACCGGAGTTCTCATAATCTGAAGCCAGCTCGCTAATGACTTCCTGGAGGGGTATTTTGCTGCCACTGTCGCCGAGACAGGTATGAAAGCGAGCTTCTGTCAAAGGCTCTGGTGTAGCAATCAACAAAGCTTCAACAATCTGTTTTAATTCATTAATTTCCAAAAGTGCTACCCCTTGATATAAGTAGATCATCAAACAATTTTGACTGCTTTACCTGAACCTGACGACTTCTCAACATCTCAAGAATGGCCAGAAAAGTGACAACCACAACCAAACGAGATTCAAATTTTTCCAACAGGCCAGCAAAACTCAATTTGGCTTTTGCCTGAAGCAAGCCATTCAGAAAGCCTACCTGTTCACTCAGCGAAACTTCTTCTACAGCAACTGAATGAGTGGCAGGCTCTTCGTAGTTCTTAATGAGATATTGAAAAGTAAGCATGATATCATACAGCTTGACATCTTCTAAAATGGCCGTATTATCTTCCTGTTGGGGACTCCATGTAGCTGGAATATGATAATAGTGTGGTCGTTCAAATCTTTCCATTTCAGAAAATGTTGATGTTGCCTCTTTGTAGCGCTTGTATTCGAGCAACATATTCATCAACTCGGTGCGTGGATCTTCAATCTCATCATCACCATTGGCCTCGATTGGTAACAACATCCGGGCTTTGATTTTCATCAGCGTGGCTGCCATGAGAACAAAATCGCCAGCAGAGTGAAGTTTCAGTTCTTTGGCCAGGTCAACGTATTCAAGAAAATTTTTAGTGATTTGAGCGATGGGGATATCATAAATATTCAATTCATCCCGCTTAATTAAAAACAATAACAGATCCAGTGGACCTTCAAACATTTCCAGATCAATACGATGGAGTTGATTCTTCATCACGACCGTCCGGCAGGTACAAATCCTAATTTTCGATAGACTTTGCTGATGGTCTTTGAAGCCATATGTCTTGCTCGCATTGAGCCTTCATCCAGAATTCCTGTGAGATAGCCCTTGTCACCCATGATTTTATCATAACGCTGTTGAAATGGTTCTAAAAAGGCAACGAGAGAATCTGCCAGCTCGCTTTTAAAACCACTATACTGTTGACCTTCGAAACGCGCAACAACCTCTGCAGGCTGCAGATCATTCAGAACAGAAAAAATAGTCAGCAAATTCCCTATACCGGGTTTTTCCAGAGAGTCGGGTGTGATCTCTCTAGCAGAGTCAGTGACCGCACGTTTGATTTTGCGTCTCAATACATCTGGTGGGTCAAGCAAAGATATGTAGTTATTCTCATTGCTATCAGATTTGGACATCTTTTTTTCAACATCCTGGAGACTCATGATTCTCGCTCCCGCTTTGGGTATAAATGGCTCAGGAACTTTGAAGGTAGGACTGTAAGTATTGTTAAATCGATTCGCAATATCTCGGGTCAATTCAAGATGCTGTTTTTGATCTGCCCCCACAGGAACAAGATCTGTTTGATAGAGCAAAATATCAGCCGCCATCAAAGCCGGATAGGCATAAAGGCCTGCGTTGATATTGTCCTCATGTCGCTTTGATTTATCCTTAAATTGAGTCATTCTATTCAATTCACCCATATAGGTATAACAGTTTAACACCCAGGCGAGTTCAGCGTGCTGAGGTACATGAGATTGAATAAAGATGACATTTTCTTCTGGGTTAATACCCGCCGCCAGATATTGTGCGGCAAAGGATAAGCATCTGTTTCTTAAATCTGCAGGCTTCTGACGCACTGTGATTGCATGCATATCTACAACCATAAAAATGCCTAGATAATCTTGCTGCATCTGCACCCAATTACGCATTGCTCCAACATAATTCCCAAGAGCTAGATGCCCTGATGGCTGAATGCCTGAAAGGAGAATTGGTTTTTTATCTTTTTGTACGTCGCTCATATTTTAAACATCTTCAATTTTTATATGACCCGCATGGTCTTAGTGAATACTTTTACATATTTCTCTAGATAAAGATCAGGATGATCAGAGTTCATACTATTCAATTTTACAAAACCTGAGGCATGAATAAAATCACCTTGGCCCAGCGATATGGCAACATGGGTGATATTATCTGAATTCTCGGTAAAGAAAATCAAGTCGCCAACTTCCCAATTCGAAAAATCATCGTCAACCCTGGTACCCACATCAGCTTGCATATAGGCATCCCGAGGGAGTCGCAACCCATTTAAGCCAAAAACGGTTTGAACAAAGCCGGAGCAATCAAATCCCTTAGGAGATCGGCCACCCCAATAATATTGAATTCCCTGAAACCCAAATGCGGTTTGAATGAGTCGCTCAACGTCAACAGAATCCACTGGAGGTCGCGGACTTTTTTGAAGCCATCCTTGCACACCATCGGGGAGTAGCAATTGTACCCATCGCCCCTTTTGGTCCAGCAATGGAAGTCTTGATAACAGTGTAATATCACGAATAGTGTTTGATTGGGTGTCAGGACTCTGAAACATCCAGGAAATTTGTTCGCCATGATAATAAAAACTGTGATTCTCCCACAAAGCAGGCTTATCTACGATAAAAAACCGAGCTACCCAGCCTTCATAATTGTCTTCTTGTCTAACCCGAAGCCAATCACCCCTATCTTCCAGCACTTCTAATGTCTCACCCAGGTGAGTCTGTGAAGTTGCTTCAGATTTAAAAGCCGCATCCCGGTAGATGAATGCAATACTGACATTTGTTAACATCTGTAAGGCCAAATTGCCCCTCCTTTGCGAGGAGGAATTTAATCGATGATAACGGTGAAACAAGGGTTGCTAAAATCTGGTATCTCTACAAAACTCAATCTACTCAATGTGTGAAAAATAGTGTTTGCCCACCTCTAGCCTTTACAGTAAATAGTCGCCATGTTAGATGAAACACTTCAACTCTTTCGGCGATATCCCGCATCTACATTCTGAGAAGTAAAACTGGCTAATATGGACCCATTCGCATTTTCTACTGCTAAACTCCGCCTTCTTGAACAAATTCGAAATGCCTGTTCGGAATCTGGGTCACAGGAAGCACCTCGAATGATTCGCTGTAAAGTGGAAGTCGAGAATGTGGCTGCTATGCAATGGCTGGCTTGCCAATCCATTCCTATCAAGACTTACTGGGCAAACCGCAACCAGGAATTCAAAATGGCCGGGCTTGGCGTTGCCCATGAAATTTCAGGGCAGCAAACTCCAGACCTGACACAACTCTTTACTGAATTGCGTGTTTTACTGGATCCAAAGTATCCAGATCTTCGTTATTATGGTGGTTTCCAATTTAATCAGGGCAGCAAACCCTCTCAGGAGTGGAAAAGTTTTGGCGCCTATCGCTTCATCATTCCTCAGTTCGAACTGCATCGTTCCGATGAGGGAACCTTTCTAGTCTGTAACTTTCTCCAGAACGCTGAAAATTGCAATCCTCCTGAGGCCATAGTTAAGCAACTCGAGGATGTTCAATTTGAACTTACCATGAGTGATTGGGAAGAACGTACCATCTTACACCGGCGAGATATCCCAGACCGGGCAGAGTGGCAATCCTCACTCGATACTGCGCTCGAAGAAATGGGAGCAGGTAAATACGAGAAGGTGGTTCTAGCAAGAAAAGCTACTTTAACCTTCAATGATCCAGTTGATCCAGTCGCCTATTTGCTTCGTCTAAGAAGAATGACTGAAGAAACCTTTAATTTTTATTTCCAGGCTGATGATGGTCATGCGTTTTTGGGAGCAACACCTGAAAGGTTATTCAAGCGTCAGGGACGCACACTCCACACAGAAGCCATCGCAGGTACTCGCCCCAGGGGATTAACAACCCGGGATGATGAACGTTATGCCAGGGCTTTATTGAATTCAGAGAAAGAAGTCAGAGAGCACAGCATAGTTGTTGATATGATCCAAAATGTCCTTGAAAAGTATTGCCATAATCTGGTTATGGATGAAGAGGTTCAAATCACACGACTTTCACACGTCCAACATCTCTGTAAACATTTCAAGGGTGAATTGGATCCCGAAACCAGTGACGCGGATTTGATCAAAGCTTTGCATCCGACACCTGCCATGGGTGGCTACCCTACCGATATTGCACTGGAAACGATTGAAGACCTTGAACCATTCAATCGGGGCTGGTATGCTGCACCTATAGGGTTTGTGGGACATGACCATACCGAGTTTGTGGTAGCGATTCGCTCTGCACTTATTGAGAAGGAACGTGTTTCCCTTTATTCCGGTGCTGGGATAGTATTAGGTTCAGATCCCGCCGAAGAATGGCAAGAGATAGAAGACAAGATCAGCAAATTTTTAAAAGCACTGGATCTCTAAACTCACCCCCTCCCCAGTTTTACAGGTTATCTTGTAACTCTGTTTTGTCACTTTATTCAAAGTTCTTCTTCATTAGATTGTAGGCTATGAGATTATTTCATTTAACCCCATTTAATTGGTCTGCTGATCTATGATTACCAACCTTGATGTTGCTCAGATAATTATTGAGGAGCTCTCTCGAGTGGGAGTCACTCAATTTATCATCTCCCCCGGATCCAGATCCACACCACTCACCGTGGCAATTGCCAGACACCCTAAGGCAAAGACCGTTGTACATTACGATGAACGCGGAGCAGCATTCTTTGCTTTGGGTTATGCACGAGCCACCAGTATGCCTGCTGTGCTGGTTTGCACATCAGGAACGGCAGTGGCCAACTATTATCCTGCTGTAATCGAAGCTTCCATGGACAATATACCCATGATCATCCTCAGCGCTGATCGTCCCCCTGAGCTCATTGATGTTGGTGCCAACCAGGCAATTTTCCAGCAAAATATTTATGGTGTATATCCTCGACTTGCACTGAGTCTTCCACCACCTGATGCTGGCACTATAGCAACAGACATCCTTACCCAGGTCGGTGGGTTGTTTGAGGCCAGTACTGGTGAACATCCAGGTCCAGTCCATCTGAATTGTCAATTTAGAGAGCCCTTACTACCAGAGAGAATTGGAGGTTCTGATTCACCAACCTATGATTCTGAATGGGTGAATAATAATTCAAGTGACGTGTCGGGGTCTTCAACCTCCTTGCCTTTGCCAGCGGAAAAGCTTCAACTCGTTGTTCAGAGCTTAGAGAAGTCCAAAAGAGGTCTTATCATTGTGGGCAGGTCAGTGAGCAATGTGTGCACCAATTCAATTCTGCATCTCTCGGAAACCTTGGATTTACCTGTATTTCCAGATGTTCAATCAAAACTGAGGTTTGGTGATCATCCACTTGTTATTAATCATTTTGATCTGGCGCTTCTTTCTGATGACCTACAGCTATTAAAACCAGATTTTGTTATTCATTTTGGTAGGGCTTTTACTTCAAAACGGCTCCTGGATTATCTTGATGATTCAAACATTTTCTATGCCTCAGTTAAAGAAACCCCTGAGCGAATTGATCCAAACCACCAGGTGAGTATTGAGCTTCAAACTGACATGAAAGAATTTTGTCAAGGACTGGGCTCTAACAGGATTGACCAAGATGATCAATGGCTACCATCATGGCAACGGATTGAAGAACAGACTGGCATCTCCATTTCAAATTTATTGAAAGATGAGTCCCAAATCTCTGAACCTGGAACAAGTTACCACCTTTCGAAATTGGTTCCCAGTAACCACGCGCTTATGTTGGCAAATAGCATGTCCATTCGGGAAATGGAGATGTTCGCATCCACGGGTCATTTCGAAGGTGAGATTTTCGCAAATCGAGGAGCTAGCGGAATAGATGGCCTATTAGCTACAGCAGCTGGATATGGAGCTGGCTCAGAACGTCCTGTCACCATTCTAATGGGAGATCTGGCATTCTTACATGATTTAAATTCACTCCAATTGATCAAAACAGCCCAACAACCCATCATCATGGTGGTTGTCAATAATGATGGAGGCGGCATCTTCAGCTTTCTATCAATATGGAATGAAACTGATGTGTTTGAACCATTCTTTGGGACACCCCATGGGCTAACCCTTGAACATGCTGCATCTATGTTTGGTCTGGCCTATTCAAATCCTGCAGATATGGATGCATTTAAGACCACCTACATCAAAGCGACTAAACAGGCTGAATCCATCCTCATTGAGTTGGTTACTGACCGAATCGAAAACCATCGATTCCACCAACAGATTTTCGAAAGTCTTCGTGAATCCTCCTAGCTCCACCTATGAATGGAAATACCGGATTGAAGGAAATACAGGGGGATATCCCCTGCTCTGGCTACACGGATTTATGGGCGCTGGAGATGATTGGCTTGATCTTGCCCAAACTCATTTCTCAGACTATTGTAACATTCTCCTGGATTTACCAGGTCATGGTGGCTCAATAATTCCAAGCGATGCAATATTCGCAACTATGCTAACTGCCCTTCCCCGGCAACTCTCCAATTCAGGATTTGAAAAGTTCATTCCCATCGGGTACTCCATGGGTGGTCGTATTGGATTTCATCTTCAGAAAATGACTCCGAAGCAAATCCCAGCACTGGTTTTTCTGTCCAGTGCTCCTGGATTAAAGACCATGAATGAACGAGAGCAACGCACCATTGAAGATGGGCTCTTAATGGACAAGCTGGATACAATAGGGATTGCTCCCTTCCTGAAAGCGTGGTATTCATCTGCCCTGTTTGGTGGAATCAAAAAGAATTCAATCCTATTCAGTGAATTGTGCCACACCAGATCAAATAATGATACAGATCAATTGCGTCAAGCTCTGTCGTTGATGGGTAATGGAGCGTTACCCTCACTATGGGATGACCTGAAGGATATTACTATTCCAGCTTTGCTTATGACAGGAGAGTTGGACTCAAAATATCTTCTACTCAACCAGGAAATAAATCATGGAATAGCTGGAAGTATCCATCATCAAGTTGCCGATGCTGGCCATGCCTTTCATCTTGAAAAACCATTGGAAACAGCTCGTATAATTAGACATTTTCTGAGCGAAATAATTGAAGGAGAATAGTGTGACATCTATTAAGTGGGAATCTGCAGGCGAATACACCGATATTCGTTACCATAAATACAATGGAATTGCCAAAGTAACTATCAATCGTCCAGAAAAGCGTAATGCATTCAGACCACTGACAGTCATGGAAATGATCAAAGCATTTGAGAATGCTCGTGAAGATCCTGAAATAGGCGTGGTTATTCTGACAGGTGAAGGGAAAAAAGCCTTTTGCTCTGGAGGTGATCAATCCATCCGCGGAGACTCGGGATACGAAGATGGGGAAGGTGTACACAGACTCAATGTCCTCGATCTTCAACGTCAGATTCGAACCCTTCCAAAACCTGTTATTGCCATGGTAGCTGGATACTCCATCGGTGGTGGTCATGTCCTTCACCTTGTTTGTGACCTTACCGTGGCTGCTGACAATGCTATTTTTGGTCAGACCGGACCGAAAGTTGGCTCCTTTGATGGTGGTTACGGATCCAGTTATATGGCACGCATTGTCGGTCAGAAAAAAGCCAGGGAAATCTGGTATCTTTGTAAACAGTATTCTGCTCAGGAAGCTCTTGATATGGGGCTGGTAAATACGGTGGTTCCCTACGCAGATCTTGAAAAAGAAACCGTAGCCTGGGCCGAGAGAATCCTGGAGCATTCTCCCCTCTCGATTCGATTACTGAAATCAGCTTTTAATGCTGATGTTGATGGACAAACTGGTCTGCAAGAACTTGCAGGCAATGCGACTCTCTTGTACTACATGTCCGAAGAAGCCCAAGAGGGGCGAAACGCTTACAATGAAAAGCGCAAACCAAATTTTAAGAAATACCCCTGGCGCCCTTGACCACTTCAAATAAACCTGGATTTCCTGTTTGGGTTCAGGCTGCACGGCCATGGACACTTGGTGTTGCAATATCCCCTGTACTTATGGGGACAGTAATTGCCCATACAGAAGGTGGCATTCAATGGCTGGCTGCCATAGCGGCCTTGCTTGGCGGTATATTCATTCAGATTGGGACCAATCTGGCCAACGACTATTTTGATTTTAAGAAAGGTGCTGACAACGAATCAAGAGTTGGACCCCAACGGGTCACTCAGTCTGGGCTCATTGCTCCAGAGTCAGTAAGAAATGGCTTCATAGCCTGCTTCGGGCTATCTTTTATTCTCGGCATTTATTTGGTCTATTTAGGTGGGTGGCCCATTGTAGTTATTGGGCTACTCTCCCTCTTATTGGGTGTGATTTACACAGGGGGACCTTTCCCGCTGGCTTATTTTGGTCTGGCAGAGCTTCCAGCCTTCCTTTTTTTTGGCCCCATCGCCTGCGCCACAACGACTTTCGTCCAAATAGGAACCTGGAGCACCGCTGCTCTGATTGCTGGCATCTCGGCTGGATTCTTTTCAGTAGCCCTACTCTCCATCAATAATCTTCGAGATTATCAGGAGGATAGAAAGGTTGGGAAACAGACCTTAATCGCACGCTTCGGTCGTCGATTTGGTGTAATAGAATATGGTTTTTCAGTCTTGTCGGCAACACTAGTGCCCCTATTGTTCATCTACTTTGCACCAACTCATTCCATGATAGGAATTACAGCCATTTCAAGTCTCATGGCACTCCATGCGCTTCGGATTACCATCAACTACAGTGAGTCATCAGAGTTATATGCGGTTTTAAAAATGACCAGCAAATTGCAGGTTATCTTTACGGTTATTTTCATTATCACCTGGGTGATATAAGGGAATCTTCCAAGTATGGAATTTCATACCCCAAATTTTGCAGGAATCACTCTATTACCCCAATTCCAGGATATTCCCCTTGAATTAAAATCTGCCCGCATTTATAAATATTCTCTACCTTTTAAATATCCTCTAGTTTTAAAACACACCACCCTCAAAGATAGAGAAGGGCTCATTCTCGTGCTGACTGATGTAAATGGACATACTGGTATGGGTGAAATTAGCCCTCTCCCCGGATTTAGCCGTGAAACTCTGGAAACAGCCCTACTCAACACAACGATGCTCCTTGAGAAAATGGTTGGGACAGGTGAATTCACGGCACATTACTACTCCAAGAAAAAAGGAGGATGGCAAGATAGTGTCGCCCCTGCAATAGCATATTTTGGGGTAGAAACTGCCATTTTATCACTCCTCTCCAATTCGAAAAATGTAGGACTCGGTGAACTAATTTTTGGAAAATCCAGCGATAGAGTTCCCATCAATGGATTGATTCGAGGTTCACTTTCAGATTGGGTTCCAGAAGCTGAGAGAATGATTAGGGACGGTTATAAAACGCTTAAAATCAAAGTTGGGCGAATAAACAGTATTCTTGAAGCCAGAGGCATTCAGGATATTCGGAAGTTTGTAGGTCCCGAAATTAAGTTGCGTTTAGATGCTAATCGAAGCTGGGATCTGGGAACCGCCATTGAGTTTGGTAAAGTTGTTGAGTCCTGCGACATCGAATACATAGAAGAACCCCTCCATGAGCCAGTCGATCTTCCGAGATTTTTTGATGCCTGCGGTGTGCCCTTCGCCTTTGACGAAACATTGCACCAGATTGTAGATCCAACCATCTCATTTGAATCCTACACAGGATTACGAGCTCTGGTTTTAAAACCTACCCTCGTTGCCTGCACTGCCAGGCTCATCTCGCTGATCAAACAGGCAAAGGGAAATGGAGTACTCCCAGTATTGTCTTCAAGCTACGAAAGTGATGTAGGTTTGACCACGCTGGCACAGCTGGCTGGTTCAATCAGCGGAGAGGATATTGCAGCTGGATTGGATACCCGATCTGCGTTTACTGCCGGGACCACCAAATCACAAGCGGCAGTTAATGATGGGTGGATGTCCACGCAATCAATAACCACACAGGATTTGGACCTGAGCTATTGTGAATTACTCTACCAAAGCTAAGCCAGTCAATCAACATCCCCTCCTCGAGACTGCCCGGAGGTATCATTCCAGACCTGCAGTACAATTCGGAGATATAACACTCACATATTCTGATCTTTATTTTAAATCGAAGCAATTGGCTACAGGTTTGTCCTTGAGGGGAGTTCAACAAGGCCAACTGATTGCTTTAGGCGATCTTCAACCTAAGGAAATTGTGATTTCAGTTTGGGCTTGCATACTGGGTGGATATATCGCTTTCCCCTTGAATTTACGTTTCCCTGAATCCTCACTATCCCAGATACTCACAAATATCAAGCCTACACTCATCATTTCGAATTCTTCCTATCCAGATCACGCCTCCATTGTAATTAGCGAATTAATAACTGGTGACGGCCAACTGGACTCTATCGATCTACCGTCTTATGATACCCAAAAGGCTGCAACTCTTCTAATGACCTCTGGCTCTTCCGGGGATGTTAAATTTGTTCAACATAGTCATCACAATCATATTGAAAGCGCTAAAGGTTCAAATCAGAATATCGAACTTGTTTCCTCTGACCTTTGGCTCATGAGTCTTCCCCTGTATCACGTTGGTGGTCTCTCCATCCTGTATAGGACAGGTTTAACTGGCGCAGCGCTCATCATTCCCGAGGAAAAAGATTCCATGCTGGAAGTGATTGACAAATATGGCATCACCCACATTTCTCTGGTAGCAACACAATTACAAAGACTTCTAAAAGATGAGGCGGGTCCCAGGATTCTCCACGGGATGAAGGCTATACTTATGGGCGGGAGTGCTATCCCACCTGCACTCGTTCAGAAGGCTTTGAATCACAAGCTACCCATTTATGTAAGTTATGGATCAACAGAAATGGCCTCTCAGATTACGACAACCTCTGGGAATAATCGTAAGTCGGCATTGGAGAATTCAGGAAAAGTCCTCCCTGGCAGAGATTTGATCATTTCTCATGAGGGCGAGATTCTCACGAAAGGAGAAACCCTGGCTCAGGGATATTTGTTGGACTCAAATCTCATTGATTTGTGTGACGATGATGGCTGGTTTCACACTGGCGATGTTGGATACACCAACGTTCAGGGAGAATTGACTGTCACTGGAAGGATGGACAATCAGTTCATCTCAGGTGGAGAGAATGTGCAACCCGAACATATTGAACGATTACTAGCTAATATTCCTGGAATCTTAAATGCTATTGTCATCCCCAGGCAAGATGAGGAATTTGGATCCAGACCAATAGCTTTCCTGGAAATTGACTCAGGTGCCCTAAGTGGGGAAGAACTCAGCCGTCAATTGAGAGATCAGCTGCCTGGATACATGCTTCCACAGGCTTACTACGAGCTGCCCGATGAATATGCAAATGCTAGTCTCAAAATATCTCGACAGGAGCTGATTAAACTGATCCAATCGGGAAACATTCATTTGCACTCCCTCCAATAATTATTATTTAGTCCTTAATGAAAAACACCAATACAAATTCGAAATCTTCTCGCCTCGACTCCTTTATCGCAAACCCCCGAAAAGCCATCTGGACACTGGGTTTACCTGTGATGACTGGAATGGCTGTTCAAACTTTATATAATATCGTGGATATGTTCTTCGTCGCTCGGATATCCGTAAATTCTATAGCTGCACTGGGATTTAATCTACCACTCTTCTGGATGGCCATGGGTATCAGCTTTGGACTCGGTACGGGAGTAACTGCGGTTATCGCTCGCTTTATTGGTGCCAAAGATCATGAAGCTGCTACCAATGTTGCCGAACATGGGCTCCTCCTGGGATTGATCATTGGGGGAATGTTTAGTGCTGCAGGTCTCCTCTTTGGTGAAGAAATCTTAATTCTTCTTGGCACACCCGATGAACTGATGCCTGACACACTCGCCTATTTCCAGGTGATTGCAGGTGGATTTATCTTTATGATCACCGGTATTTTTCTTCGTTCCATCTTTAGTGGAGAGGGTGACACAAGAACGCCTGTTAAAATTCAGGTCACCAGTACTGTCCTAAATATCATCCTGGACCCTATTCTAATTTTTGGGTTTGACATGGGTGTGCGTGGAGCTGCTCTGGCTACTGTGATTAGTATGATCGTTGCAGTTGTCATGTATAGCCGTGTAATTCTATTTAAGAAATCAACGTTGCTCCAACTGGATTTTAAGATTTTTAAATTCAAGCCAAAATACATCAGGGATATCTTCCGTATTGGAATCCCTTCTTCGCTCTCTATGATCATCATGTCACTGGGAGGTGCACTATTTAACTGGATTTTGGTTCACTATTCACCAGAAGTCGTTGCAGGCTACCAGATTGCAGGTCGACTGGATCAGATATTTTTCTTGCCCATCATGGCCATCGCAGGATCACTCGTCACGCTGGTGGGTATGTTCTATGGAGCCCAGCGTTTTGACCTCATAAATAATGTCATCAAGGATGGACTTCGTTATGGGATCTTTATAGGCTTTGGAAGCGGAATAATCTTTTACATCATTGCGCCATATGTATTTAGAATTTTTACTGATGACCCAACAGTACTTGCTGTAGCAGTGAGTATCATTAGAACTTTTTCACCAGTATACTGGCTAATCGCCATTGGTATGATTTCTGGTCGGGCATTACAGGGACTGGGAACGGGAGTTCCCTCGTTGGTCATAACTGCCATCCGTGTCGCCGTGGTCAGTGGACCCCTAGCCTACTATTTTGCCGTAGTTCTGGAGAAACCCTATGTCTGGGTTTGGTATGCTTCTGTCATTGCAGTTTTTATTGCAGCAGGAACGTCATTAACCTGGTTGTATGTTCGATCTAGAAGGGTACAGCGAGAAGTTAAGGCACAAGCCGCTTCCTAATCATCATCTCCTGAGTCAAGTTCAAGCTGGGTAGCCCCTGGTGTCAGCGCTTCTTTTTTCTGAAGTTCAAGAATCTTATTAACAGGTCTATCCAGAGCCCTTTTCCGAGTTGAAATAAGATCCTGGAACTGACGAACTGCAACGTCAAGATTCTTCCCGGTTTTGTCCATCACTTCAGTAAATTTGTCCCACTGTTGCTGGAACTTTACCACTTCATTCATTATTTCGGAAGCACGCTGCTCCATCATAAAATTGGATGTTGCCTGATTAAGAAGTGACAAAACTGCATATAATGTGATGGGAGAGCAAAGCATGATCTTCTTGCTCAGCGCTTCTCCAATAAAGTCAGGATCCTCCTGATTGATAAATCCATAGATGGACTCATTGGGAATAAACATCATGGCGTAATCAACAGTGCCTTTGGCTGTGTCGATATAACCCCTTTTGCTGATCTCATTCAAGTGTTTACGTACATCCTGGAGAAAGGCCTTTTTCTCCATATCCTGCACCTGGACATCACTACTACTAAGGTAATTCTCGTAGTGAGCCAGGGGAAACTTGACATCCATATTGATTTCACGACTCTTAGGCAGTTTGAAGGTATAGTCAGGTCGCTGTCCACCGTCCATGGTTGACTGCTTAGTATAATTGATATTCTCCTGTAAGCCGACATAGTTCAAGATGTCTTCAACCAGACGCTCACCCCATTGTCCACGCTTCTGGGAGCTCGCCAACAATGTCTGTAGTGTCTCGGTCGTTGTGCGAAGTCTTTGAGTTTCATCCTTGGAGGTTTCAAGCTCAGTTTTCAATTCTGTAGAGCGTTGGACAATATCTTTCAGACGTCCATCCATATTTTCAAGGGACTTCTGAATCAATTTCTCTTTTTCGCCAAGGTGAGATTGATTCTGCTTACTCTGATCTTTGAATTTTTCATCAGCCAGTCGTAAAAATTCTTTCTGGCTATCTCGAAGTACATCCTGGGATAAACTTTTAAAGCTATCCTGGAGCTGCTCCTTCATCTCGAGTAGGCGTTTCTTTTCCTCTACCAGACGATCCTTTGATTCCTCCAAACGGGCATTAATGGTGGCATTATTTTCTCTCAATTCAAGGGCTTCGGATCGCAGTTTTTCGAGCTCGTTCTCTGCTCGTTCTAATTGTTCCTGAAGATTGCTTCGCTCCACCTCCAGACGGGTAATGGCTTCCCGATCTTTAGAATCTCCAGCTCCCTGGGTCATTCTTGAAATAATAAAAGTGACAGCTGCCGTGAGTGCAGCAATCAGAAGGGTATAGACTATTTCCATATTTACCTACTCAGGGAATCGCTCTTGGGGAGAGCGGGTTGTTTATAGTTGATCTGCCAGATCCTGCTCAGAGACAAACTTGACCTGAATTTTGTCAAGTCTTTCGATTTCATCATAACCCACGACGATAGAATATTCATAGACTTGCTGCACTTCCTGTGCAAAAATGCGTAGTGCATCTACACCAGGGATAGCCAGGAGTAATTGCTTGAATTTTCCCTGATTATAATAGTACTCACCAGGTGATTCTATGGGTCGAGGAAATGAATGATAGAAGATTCGTCTATAGGGGAGCTTTTCAGGTCCCATAGTGATAATAGGTACTATTCTCCAATCACCAGCGGCAACTTCACGAGTGAAATCAGCATCAATATAGCCCAAGTCCATGAACGCGTGACCTTCAAAAGATTCCGTCTTGCCTACCAGACCTGAGCGTGTTTTACTGAAATGTTCAATTTCATCGAGGATGCGTGGATTGATCCGATACCCTACTTTAAAATTTACAAGAACGCTATCTGGTTCCGCCTGCAAACGCAACGTATGAATGTCATGGATGTTTGCCAGATAAGGATCATAAGCGATGTCATGCCACAAGGCTTCCAGTTGGGCACCAAGCTTCATTCTGGATTGCTGCTCATATTTCTGCTGTAGATCTTCGGATTCGTTCTGCTTTTTTGTATCAAAAAGAGTCGTCAATTGATCTCTGAGAGCCACCCCCGGCAGAGGCGTTGCATCCTGATTGGGCATTTTGATATCCTTATTAGAACTGATGGCAGGATCATCTTTGAGACGAAGACTAGCTAATGTCCACTCCGACAGCTTGCTTTTCCAGGTGAGTAATTTTGTATAGGGGACCTTATCCTCAAATCGTGCCAGGACTTTGGTATTTCGCAAGGATAACAGATCCATTTGGACAGTAAGTTCACCTTCCATGTAGCTGTAGCGACCCAGGATCAGATACGATTCATAGCCTGGATCAACCTGTCTTTGAAAAACTGATTTCCATATCAGGTCCTGGAGTCTATGGGGTCTATCCACCAAATCATTTTGAAAGTCAGGGATGGAGTATGCAAAGAGATAATCAGTTTCAGCCAGACCAGCTTTTAAAAAGCCGGGGAAGCCCTGTTCCAACCAACTTTGCTCACCTCTGGGGCTATGATTTTCAAATGGTTCTATAAACACCAGAATGTTGTTGTTTGAGACAGGCAATATCTCTTGACCAAAAGCGCCAGCGACAAGCATCCCTAAAATGATAAACAGAACTAACTTTTTATTCATAAGCTCCCCAGATTATTCAGATTTCTTGCCGAGAAAATAATTCTTTGCTCGTCACGTTTGCAAGCACCATTACAGAACCCGATTTTCAAAGCTTTGTCAGGAATTTCGGGTTATCCTTGCCCAGCTATCCCGGAGGGATACTATTCTGTTGAAAACAGGATGATCACCACTACTATCCTTATCAACACTAAAATAGCCGACCCGTTCAAACTGAAAACGCTGGCCTAACTTGACATCCTTTAGTGCAGGTTCAACTTTTGCCTGCGTGAGAACTTCAAGTGAATCGGGATTAATGTTTGATCTAAAATCCTGACCTTCTTCAACTTTGTCAGGATGTTCGACGCTGAATAAACGGTCGTAGAGACGTACTTCCGCATCCAGACATTTATCTGCAGAAACCCAATGGATCACACCCTTCACTCGTCGATCAGTGGGCTGTTTACCCAAGGTATCCGGATCAAGGGTACAACGGAGTTCTACAACTTCGCCAGCATCATTCTTGATCACATCCTCGCATTTAATGATATAGCCATAGCGCAACCTTACTTCTTTGCCTGGTGCAAGTCGAAAATATTTCTTCACAGGTTCTTCCATGAAGTCATTCTCATCGATGTAGAGTTCTCTGGTGAACGGTACATCACGGGTTCCGGCACTCTCATCTTCCGGATTATTTACGGCCTGTAGAAGTTCCACCTTATCTTCTGGGTAGTTTTCAATAACCACCTTCAGTGGATTCAGAACTGCCATTACTCGCGGTGCTATGGCATTGAGATGTTCTCGCACATGATTTTCAAGAATAGTAACATCTACGACGCTATTGTGTTTAGCCACACCGATGTATTCACAAAAATTACGAATGGATTCAGGCGTATAACCTCGACGTCTCAATCCAGAGATGGTGGGCATCCTGGGATCATCCCAACCGCTGACATAGCCTTCATTGACCAGGGTCAAAAACTTACGTTTGCTCATCACCGTGTAGGTGAGATTTAGACGGGCAAATTCTATTTGCTGGGGGTGATGAATCTCAAGTTTGTCACAGAACCAGTCATAAAGTGGTCGATGATTCTCAAACTCCAGGGTACAGATAGATTGTGTAATCTTCTCAATGGAATCTGACTGCCCATGGGTAAAGTCATACATGGGATATATGCACCATTTATCACCGGTACGATGATGATGATCGTGGAGAATCCGATAAATGACTGGATCTCTCATGTGAAAATTGGGATGGGCCATATCAATTTTGGCTTTTAGCGTCCGGGTACCATCTGGAAATTCACCCGCCTTCATTCTGGCAAACAAATCCAGGTTTTCTTCAACCGAGCGATCCAGATATGGACTGTGCTTTCCGGGTTCCGTTGGCGTACCAC
>JABMQQ010000247.1 GCA_013202495.1 Fidelibacterota bacterium
ATATGCAAGGACCTGCTCATCTATCTTGAACCGTTTCACATCGCTTCCAACAGAATCGACCTCTCCAGCCGCCACCATCCCAAGGATGGGGCTTCTCGGTTTTCTGAAGCCCATCGCAATTCCCATTATCAGTCCCATCGGGTGCCACATCGGAATGTCGAAACTTCGGAATAAACAGTCACTTGATGTAACTGTGGTCGTGTGGATCTTTATGCGTATCTCATTCTTTTTGGGAGTAGGTTTTTCAACCTCTTTAAGTTGAAGAACATCCGGTGGTCCGTATTTTGTACATATAATCGCTTTCATAAGTATTCCTCCAAGATTGTTTTGATTCCGCGCAGCCCATCATGGACCGCCGACCACTGGCTCGAAAACGAAGCCCCTATCCCTTCAGCATGGGCTATACTCGGGCCGATTCAAGAGCACGTTTTTCCCACTGTTCGATGTTTACACCTTTAATCAAAAGCCATATGGCAAATACTAATTCCCCATACAGTGTAACCGTAATAATTGTCGCAATAATGGTCGTGCCGTAATTGGGTGAAAGTAATCTGGCGAAAGTATCTATAAGATAACCAGAACCTGCAATTATCAACAAGACTCCCGGTATTTTGGAAATAAAACCTGACTTGAAAACTAAATAACCCATGGGAAATAACCAAAGACCCCAGAATATACTGGCGATAAGAATCCCATTTTCGTGCAAATCCAACAACATTGGCACCAGGGCTTGCAACTGAACTGTTGTGAATACTTTCAGGTCTGCTGCACCGCTCAAAAACAGCGGGATGGCAAAACGATTAAGCTCATTGAGCATCGCGATAGGAACACTGACCAGCATAAATACGACCATAAGCAAAGCGATGTTCTTGTTAACCGGTTTAAGTAATCTATACAAAAGGAGGACAATGGATATATGGATTACTTGGACGATTAGAGCAGTCACTATGCTAAGGCGGAACATTCCTATATTATCCATGATATTCTTAGTTGTTGTTACTGCATCCCCGTCAACAATAAGAAGGGTTGGAACATACATTATTCCGAAGAGACCGAGTGGGATCATAAGGACATACAGGAATCCTGCTATTCTTGCAGTCTTATTGGGATTTAGTTCTTCTTTTGGAATCATCGTGTTGTCTCCAATTGATTTTTACACTATAGATTAAGTGGTGTAAGTAGCCAAAGCAATTCGGATCATTAATGCTGAAAGCTAAGAGCAACTTCTCCGGGTTCCAACTCATTACCACCCGATCCACACACAGCAACTTCAATCGGTGGACTCAGCCTCCCACGAAGCGAGGTCGAAACGAGAGGGGATGGGAAGAGTCAGAATCTACCTGACATCAGTTTTTAACATGATTGGGAGAGGGAAAAAGCCTCCAAATGGAGGCTTCAAGGTGTGGCCAGGGACGGAATTAAACCGCTGACCAGTCTACGCTTCACAAGCTACGACCTGGCAGGCACGGGGATTTTCAGTACCTTGCTTCGTCCTATATATCAGTCACTTAGGGGGACGAGTCACCAAATAGTCACTACTTTTAAAAAGCTCTATGGTTGGTGACATGTGTGGTAGTATGCTGACACTTATACAGTAGGGGCTAGCGGGTTTTGGTTGCTGAAAAATTGCTGTTGAGAATTTTCTTTTTAATTTGGTAATACGCAATATTTACGTACTGCTGCGAGCAGCTTTCCGCTCAAGACAGGTTTGGCAAAGAACTCAACTGCTCCTGCCTCAAGTACATCATTTCGGTTTTTTGGAAAAGCATGTGCTGTGACAGCTATGGCAACTGGTTTTTGTGGATAATTCGAACCAAGATACTTAATAAAGTCTATCCCACTTTCGCCACCCGGCAAGGAGATGTCAACAATGGCCACCTCAAATAAAATCTCTTTAAGTGCCTGCTTCGCTTCAGCCACAGTAGAAGCCAGATGTATCTCATACTCATCTTTAAATATTACTTCATAATATTGTTGGGAAGAGATATCATCTTCAACTATCAGGACCAAAGGTTTAGGTTTAGACACTGGCGGATTCCTCATATCTTAGAAATGTAAGGGTAAAAGTAGAGCCCACGTCTTTTTTGCTAACCAATTCAAGCTCAACATCGCTTGCTTCGAGATATTTCTTTACCAGTGCCAAACCAAGACCAACACCCTGGAATTGTTTAGTATAACCCTCGCTCTCCTGTGTGTAAGGCTCAAAAATTTGAGCTTGATATTCATCTGATATCCCAATACCCGTATCAATGACAGATAGTATTACCTGTTCATTCGTACTTCCCAGCTTAAGCTCGACAGTGCCCTTGGTGGTATACTTGATAGCATTGTCGGTTAAATTTATAAGCGCTTGATGAATACTGTATTCATCAGCGAATACCCAAATCTTTTCTTGAGGAGCTTCATAGAGAAGCTCTAAATTCTTATTATCTGCCGACCCTTTCAAACCCTGAACGACCGATGTTGCGAGTGCATTAAGATCAAGCTTCTCAGGTCTAAGATTAAGGGAACCCGCTTCTAACTGAGACATGTTCAAGATAGAATCAACAGTAGACATGAGTCTATTGCTTGAGTTCTCCATGAAACCAAAGATATTCATATCCGCTTCCTCAATCAAATCGTTATAGCGATGCTTCAGGTGATCTGCAAAACCTACCAGATTATTCAGTGGTGTTCTTATTTCATGAGAGATGTTGGCTATAAATTGATCTTTGACCTGATTTGCGGCTTTTGCTTCAATTAATGCCTTTTCACGAGCATCTTCGGCAAGTTTCCTTGCGGTAATATCTTGAACCGTGCCAGTTGAGCGAATTGCGACACCATCATCGCTGTAGATTGTCTCACAATTTTCACGCACCCACTTGATGGTTCCATCTTTCAATTGCAATCTGTGTGCTATGTCATAGGGAGTTTTTGATTCAAGTGATTCTGTGTACGCGATATTCACTAATTCTCTATCGTCAGGATGAATGTTTTCAAGGAAGGACTCGTATGTAGCTTTAAATTCCTGAGGCTCTAGTCCGAACATCCGATAAATTTCATCTGACCAGGTCAATTGATTATTTGTAATATCCAATGCCCAGCTTCCAATGTGTGCGATACGCTGAGCTTCTTCCAGTTTATGGGTGCTGTCCTCCAGTTCCTCTTTCGCTTGTATGCGCTCGGTGATGTCTTGAAAAAATATCGCCAGACCATCCATTGAAGGGATAACTCGATTTTCAAACCATCTATCCCAGGGTTGGTAATAATCTTCAAAGATTACTATGCGTTGTGTTTCAAATGCTTTGTAATAGCGTTTATAAAAAGGTTGGTCGACGGCATCAGGAAATTCTGTCCAGATGTGCTTCCCTACAAGGTCTGTCGGTTTTCTACCAAACATTTCTCCAGCTTTTTTATTAACATATGTATAAATCCAATTTTCATCTAGTGAGACAAAGCCATCGGTCATGTCTTCCAGCGTGTTAGTCAGCCTTTTATGGATTTGTGTTAATTCATTTTCCGCCTGCTTAAGATCGGTACGGTCCTGCATAACCCCTACAGAACCAATAATGTTACCGGAATTATCTTTCCATGGGTAGGATTGATCATAGATCCACTTTGTTTCACCAGCTTTTGTACGGATCTTAAATTCTCCGGACCACTGCCCGGTTTGGCCTTCCTTCCTGCTCTTATTTTGATCCTTAACGGCCAGTTTTGGTTGCCCTGGATACTTTACTTGTTCAACAATATTGTTAAAGCCAAGATCATTGATCTCCTGCATGGAATAGCCGGTAAGGCTGGTGAAGGCGGGGCTGAGATAATCATACTGCATTGTGTCATACTGCAAGCGATAAAGTACATCTCCAGTACTTTTAGCGATTACATTAAGACTCTCTGTACTCTCTTCAAGTTTCAAAGTTACTCGTTCAGCGATCCGCTGGGTGTTATAGCGTATATTGATTTGAGATTTAGCGAGATAAAAAATTAGGATGCTAATGATAACACCACTGAAAAGTGCAATCCAGGCATTTGTGTATTCACTGAAGCTATTGCCGTTTTCTCTTGCGAGGATTATGGTCCAGAGACGATCATTGAAATCGACATGCATTGTCTGGCTGAACCGGATTTGCGCCGGCCTATCAAGATGTTCATGAAAATTATACTCAAATAAAAGTGATTCAGGAGAAATTTGTGAACCGTCGTAAATATCCAAATTAAAGAGCTTATCTTTTTTTAGTTCCCGAATATCTACAATGCCGGATATGAGATCACCCATCCGATAGGGACTATAAACCCAGCCAATTAATGCATTGCGGCGTTGTTCGATGGTGAGGATTTGTGCTCCTTTGCGATACAGGGGTACATACATTAAAGCACCTGCCTGCACATCTTTTCCAGTTTCCTGTACTAAAGTAATTTTACCGGTTAGGGCTGCAATATCCATATCCCGGGCACGTTCCATTGCTTCTCTACGCATGGGTTCAGAAAACATATCATAACCGAAAGCACGCAGATTACGGTCTGAAAAGGGTTCAAGAAAAATAATGGCAGAATATGTGTCCCGCTCACCTTCTGGCCAGACTTTGTAGTCAGGAAAACCTTCGCTACTAATTTTTTGAATATGACGTGCTAGATGATTCTTTTGCATTGATAAAGAAAATCCGAAACCTTGTATCCCGGGAAAATTCTCAAACACTTTAGTTTGATCAACATAAGTTTTCCATTGCTCTCGGGTTACCAGATCAGATCCGCTAAAAAAAGCGGCACCGCTACGGAGTAATTGTGCATAGGTTCGTAAATGGCTAGTTATCCTTTCACTAATTACTTTTCCAGTAGATTCGAATTCTTTTTCAGCTATGTAATCAGCATCAAGTTTGAAGGATAAGGATGAAAAAATTGTAATAAGCAGAGCTGTAATCAACAACAGCCAAGGCAAAATAATATCTTTACGTTTCATTGGATTACCTCCAATAGTTACAATTTTGTCCGGTGCTAAAGCAATTCGGGGTAATCAAAATATTTCCCCACCAGGTAACATTTCGGGATCAACCCAGATTTATCCATCATAGCAATGTTTAAATTTCCCGTTACCCATACATTCTGAATGTAGAAGATACAAAAATAATCCCACTGATCATACAAAGCAACACCTCAGTAAAACGGGTTGTAGTGAACAATGTCCTCCGCTGAATGCTTGAATAGCGTGGCTGCAAAGTATAAACTGTTCGTCTTTTTAAAATTTGGCACAACTTTGGTCGAAAAATAAGAGAGACTTCCTTGGCTTTCTAATCATGTTATGGACACCTCATGGTGTCGAGATTTTAACTCTATCACAGACGCATTAGCCAATTTCTTGGAACAAGTCCTTCACGCAACCCACTGAGCAAGGGTGAAACAGAGATAGATATATTGGCATTGTCTTCCTATGGACTTGGCTAGAAAATTATAGAAAAGCTGGCAGAAATCATCAGTTCCATACGCTTTCCACGTCAACGTCATAGAAAAAGCTAACAGAAAAGATTTCTTTAAGGGAGTAGAGCCCCGAAGGGCATCTTCGTCACTTATACCTGGGCTACTTTCAGCTAACCCTTACTGGCTATGGTATTCTATCCAGTTCACCCTTCTCAGGTGTCCATAAAGTGTCCATCTGCTGTCCCAGAATGTCCCATTTTGTCCACATTGGATATATTTCCGTAAAATGGTCTAGAAACAAAAACCCCTCGTAAATCTAATGAATACAAGGGAATTATGTGGTGGCCTCCCCGAATGTTTTCAAAAGAGATGAAAACTTTGGGATACGGGACGGAATTGAACCGCCGACCAGTCTACGCTTTTCAAGCTACGACCTGGCAGGCACGGGGATTTTCAGAACCCGTCCACCCCTTATACAGTAGGGATTAGCAGTTTGAGGTTGATCGATCCATATTAATTACTGCTCTATTTTAGCACTACAACCTTGTGTGACTCCATTCCGAAAGAAGTTTGGAGTTGAATCAAGTATATACCGGAGGAAACATTTCTGCCGGAGTAATCTTGACCGTTCCACATAACTTTGTGGGAACCTGGCTCTACAATTCCGATCTCTAAATCGTTGATTTCCTGACCTAAAAGATTGAATATTTTTATTTGAGCGGAACTCATATCCTCAAGCAAAAACCGTATTGTAAATGACGCATTACCTGGGTTGGGATATGGGGGTAGCAAAGAATACTTCATTGGCTGGGCTGGGTTAAAACTTTTGATTGAGGTTGGAGCTATACGTAGACCTCTGTCAGTTGTAAATAATACAGAGTTCATATCCTGGAGATGATTCACATTAGAGAACCACTCATTATTGTAGCTAACAAGAGATCCCGTTGAATAATCCGGAGATTCTATTCCAATGGTACAATAATTTGTACGCAAGATGCTATCCTCAAATTCAAGGTATTGGAAGAGAATATCTGCATCACCCGTAGGTGTTGAATGCATCTCTGTATCATAAATAATTACTTGAAAAGAGAACGGTTCATTGACATAGATACTTTCAACACCACTCCATTCAATGATAAATCTAGAATTTACGGTGTCGTTGTATTGGTACACTGCGATCCCATCATAAATTAGATCATCCCAGTATGGTGCTACCATGGCTATTGGTCCACTAGGTGAGGGAATGGTTCTATTGTGAAAGCTAACCTCCGGACTGCTACCGAATGCCAACCAACCATTTGAACAAACCGTCGCCGTGTTGTAGCTTTCTCCATAATAGTTCACTTCAAATGGTAAGGAGATAACTATTGAGGCATCTTGCTCCCAATTCAGGTCAAATAACTCAATAGGAGCACCCGGTCCACCTAAGGCAGTATCAAGCTCCACCCAATCAAAGCTTGGAGCCTTGCTAAACGACTGATCGTTTAAATCAAAAACATAATACCCATATGCATCAGGTGCTGAGGGCGCATATGGCTCAGCTCCTCCAATTGGTAGATCAGAGGATATGGTATCAACCAGATGGCCGTACCCTATCTCATAAATGACATTCACCGTTTGCCCATCATAATATTGATCTGAGACTTCAGCAATCATTTGCTCCTCAATTAAAAGAGTCTCATCAATCTCGATTTGATCAAAAGTAAGTGTATCTGACAGGAAGCTTAGCCATTCATTTGATATTGGTTTAATCCAAATAGGACCAGTGGATACTCCTCCTGAATTTCTTAGTTGAACTGAATATGAAATCGTATCTCCAGATGCAATACTATCAGAACTGATTTGTGACTCTAATACCTTAATATGTGGGGCTTGAACAATGAGTGGCTTGAACGAATTGGAGCTCCCAGATGGGCCATAGAGTGTGAGTGTTAAATCTCCAGTTGATCCATGGTCCACCGTTTCCAATACCATTCCGGAAAGTGATCGTTGTATTGTAGTATTACCATTACTGGGTATCGAATCCAAAGCGAAGCGTAAATTATCAAAAGAAAACAGGTCTGAGTTTTCAGGCGTTAATGTAAGGTTTGTACTCCCTACCCCAGAATCAGGATTAAATACTGTCAGTGATATCGATATCGAATCACCTGCAACGAGCAGGTCATCATTGATAGACCATTCGGTAATTGATAAACTCTCGTCACTGGAGACAATTGGGATAGTGTGCAAATATGGATAAAGATCAGGTCCCGTAATGGTTACCTGAAGAGAATCCGCTGTCTCTGTGTTGACGGGTAGAATAATACTGGTTTCTCCATTAGTTGACTTGCCTATGGGAGTATCCTGATCATAAACACAAACGTAGGCACTAACGGGTTCACCATAGCTATCAGTCACCTGAATGGTAATATTGTCAGCCGTATTGCAAATTGAATCCGGGTGTGAAACGTTTAGGAACGCTGGCATCCTCTTGCGAACCTGCATCCCTGGGTCACCTTGAATGTTATATAAATGATGATAATAAACTGCTGATTGGGACCATCGATCTACTCCATCACCATAATTATTCCACATTTCTAGCTTGGCTGACCACAAAGCCTCTCCCAGAGTGTACAATCCTTGATCAAAGAGAGCTGAATAAAACCCAATATTCATAATATTATTGTACTCTGTATGAGTATTGGTAGACGATGGTCCTATATAAGCGACTGCACCTTTTGGGTTTGCTATTGTCCCTGCTCTCAACAAAGATTCACCTATAGATGGGTCTGCTATCTCCGCTCCGCCGCCATAAGACCCAGCACCACATGTCATAACCGTTACGATTGGGAGCATGGGACCATTGCTAAGGCTCTCGACATCTTGTGCCCAAAAATTTCGTCCTCCCACCCAGAATCCATAAGGGCTTCCTGTACCTCGATAGTTAACAAAACCCACACCACTATTAATGGGATCAACCACTGATTCCATATCATTTTGCATTGGGTCATAGCTCGTATCTATCTGCGTATAACCATAGTCAAGCATCTTTCGGCGAGCCCAATTTACAATGGACTGAGGAGAGGCCACATCAATAACAGTGCATAGCATTAACGCCCGGTTCAACCAATCAGGACCATCCATATAGGGTGTCTTTTCATACAACAGAATTTTATTTATCACAACCAGAAGCTCAGAAAGTGTATCTACGGTTAACCGACCTACAAAGAGATCAGGATACATATCATCGTTAAGGAGAAGCGTATATGGGTGTTCAGTAACGAATTGTGGGGTATTGGGGTGCTCGGGGTCTGCAATGAAATAACATGGTACACCTACATCTTCATCGCCTATCAACAACAGGTAAACGGGCGGGTTGACCCAGGAATCCATGGCAGATTGCAAGTACGTCTGGATTTCTGGTGCTGTTGTCCCAGTATTCTCAGTTGTAACGACAGTAACCGGGTGACCTTTGCGCAGTTTCCAATTTACTAGAGGGTCTAAGTACACCTCCCAATCTGGAGGAGTAATAATGAGATAATGACCATTGTCAGGATAATTGGCGTTGTTATCAAGAATTGAGCGAATACTTCGAGTATATTCCACAGTGGTGACTGGCTCTGAAATAGATGCACCTTGACCTTTGCTGAGTAGGGATGTCAGCCCCAATATCGCTATCAGATAAAAATAAGAATTCATATTTGACGAACTCACCATATCGCCCCCACGAAGTTGAATTGTTACCCGAATTTAGCCTATTGAGCTAATTAATCAAGGGGTGTAATCAAAGCTTGGACTGAACGGAATCCACCCTGTTTTTGCCTCAGCAATTCTACCCTATCGCTCAGAAAAAAGTGCTATTTTGGTGCTGTTAGTGTCCCTATTTGACCTATTTCGGGCGAAAACTGGGTAGTCTACAATATGGGCGTTCTGGATACAAAAAACCCCAGGAACCGTTATGGCACTGGGATTTAGTTGTGGTGGCCCCGTCTACGTCCTACGGACTTCGCCGGGCAGGTGGAGTTGCAACAAAAAAGTGGACACATAAAGAAGCCTATGCCGCCCATTTGATTGATTGTTGATAATATTGATCTGGTGATAAATATCCCAGAGCTGAATG
>JABMQQ010000248.1 GCA_013202495.1 Fidelibacterota bacterium
ATTTTCAGTCCCCTGCTCTACCGACTGAGCTACCTGGCCTTCAAACAATTACGAATTATGAATTGTAAATGATGAATTTATAAAAAAACTGTCTCTCCGGTAAAAAATCAGGTAGTGAAGGAAGAGACTGCCTGCCTCGCCGAAGCTCTAAAGAGCATAGGAGGGAGCTACCTGCCTGCCAGGCATAGTTCCCGGAGGGAACGATGACTGGGCCCACTTCTCAAAGTGGCTCATTATAAAACGAGCGCGCAATAATAAGATATGAGTCCCCTCCCCACAATAGCTATTTTATCCGCGCTTCAGTGTATGAAACAAATTCAACGTCAGATAGGGCTATCCCATGTTGATAAATTGATTTTTCCGTTATTCGAGCGCTATGCTGGATAGACTGTCTAGAGTCTTAAATGGCAGATCAGACATGTGAAAAATGTATTGCCAACCCGCTACATTTCTAGTTCTGCTGATCGAACTGAACAAGCCTATAAGCTGACCCTCTTCACTAAGCACAGGAGCACCGCTCATACCCCGCACGGGAATGGCACCCACCTTTGGTGTGAGAATACCAGGCCGCGTAAGTGACCGCTCGCAGATAACGGCCAGAGGATAAACCGCACCCTCATCAACTTCAAGTGCATGCACAATCCGATTACTATCATTCAACCCCATACTACCAGGAAATCCAAGTATATAGGCATCTTTACCTGAATATCTTGTGGGTACAATTGCCAGGCTTTTTGTCCGGCGCGGGTTCACAGGTTGTAATATTGCCCAGTCTTGTTTTGAATAGTCATTCTTTGAATTTCGCAGGGCAACCACATTGAGAGCGAGCTTCTGACGAGATATGGTTTGTGCTTCCAAGTCAATCAGTTTTCCAGAGTCCACAAAAAAACCATGACCAGCTGTCAGAATATATTCACCATTTGATATAAAGCTTCCGCTCTGCTGGATCCGCTCTTTCTCACCATCTTCGTATTCTATGGTTAATGTAATGAGGAGCGTAGCTGCCAGATTACTATCCAGCATTTTTCCCAGAGCAGGTTGGTTCATTAACGCGGCTTCAAGTTGGTCATGCCCAGCAGCATATAAATCACTGATCTCGATTAATTTTTTTTCTTCCTCAATACCATCTTGCCTGGATGGTATCGAACTGCAAGCCACCAGAATGAATAGACCCAACAAAACCAATTTCTGCATGACTAAAACTTTTCTCCCCGCTGTTCGCGAATCTGACTTCCCACCGGTCTGATACGTCCCCAAAGACTATGGACCAGAACAATACTGGCCACCACCTGTAACACCGAAAACCAAAATCCAGCCGGAGTCGCCAAACCATGAGGATAAAACCCCTGGAGAATTTCAACAATGAAACGTAGGAGGGTAGCAGCAGTAAAAACATAATAGCTGATACGAATAATAGTGGGGTTATAGTTTTTATCGTCCTTTTTGGCTCTGGGGAAAAACCAAACCGCCACACCCAGTATCATCATGAACACACCCCCCATGAGCAAGACATGGGTATGGGCTTGAACCATGGTAAAAGGCATTGACCAACCGAAGGTTCTGGCACCATACATATATAGCCCGGAGAGAAGTCCCAGGACAAAAAATCCGAAAGCTGTTTTTATAAAATATCTAGCATTGGTAAACATATCTCAAGGTCTCTAAATGATCAAAATTATGCTGTACAACATAGAGTAGACTATTTTTGAGCTAAATGGAAGCTTCTAATACCAGTTTACACTTCACCCGGATTTCGACAAGCTCAATTTCCTGCGCAATGAAAACCATAAACTTCAGTTGCAAAAAAAATACAATTAACAATAGAACTTCATCAAGAATGAATCCCAAAACCCAAAAACACAAGAACTCAAAAACACAAGAACTCAAAAACTCACAACTCATGAACATGGAAAGAAGATGTTTCACTCCTCCTCACGCCGTGTATTTTCCTGCATGGATAGTGAAAAAATAATTCTCAAGAATTTAAGCCAGTCTGAGATGGAAGAATGGGTTCAATCCTTAGGACACAAAGCCTTTCGTGGGCGTCAACTGTTCCAGTGGATCTGGGAAAAAGGGGTCGAGAATTTTTCAGAAATGACCAATCTATCCAAAGATTTTATTCAAGAACTGGAAGCAAGCAGTTCGCTTGAGCTAACCACCATCCATCAGGTCCAGACTTCAGAGTCTCAAGGCACTTCCAAATTTTTAGTCCGCCTTGGAGATGGCAAGTTTGTTGAGACCGTCCTTATTCCTGAAGCCAAACGTGCCACAGTATGTCTTTCATCCCAGGTGGGTTGTGCCCTGGATTGCGACTTTTGTGCCACTGGCAAAATGGGTTTAAAGCGTAACCTCACCTCAGGTGAAATTGCTGATCAACTCCTCCATGTCAGACGCTTTAGTGATAGACCCATTACCAATATTGTCTTCATGGGAATGGGGGAACCCTTTCATAATTATGATCAGGTCATCAGAGCTTCAGATATCCTTAATTCTGAATCCGGTTTTGCACATGGCGCTAGGAAAATCACCATTTCCACCAGTGGGATGGTGCCCCAGATTCGTCGATTTGCCGATGAAGGACATCGTTATAAGCTGGCTGTGAGCTTAAATGCCTCTGATGATGAAAGCCGGACACAAATTATGCCCATCAATAAAAAATGGGATATCGCCGAACTGGTCAAAGCCTGCAAATACTATACTGAGCTATCCAAAAATATGCTGACTTTCGAATACGTGCTGATGCAGGGGGTGAATGATGGTCTTGGCGATGCCAGGCGCCTGCTCAAAATTGCAAATCAGGTTTTTTGCAAGGTGAATGTGATACCTTACAATGAAGTTGCTGAGGGTTATTTGCGACCCTCAAAAAAACGAATTAATAGCTTTCTGGAAGTCCTTGAAGGGGCCCGCTTTGGTGTCACGGTTCGCTGGAGCCAGGGTGATGATATTGATGCAGCCTGTGGCCAATTGAGTACGGCGGCCATCACGGAAAATGGATAAGAACTCATGATTAATAATCAATTACAAAGTGCAGTTGCATCAATTCGAGAAAAGGGTGCCTTTAAGGCTGATATCGCCTTGGTCCTGGGATCAGGGTTGGGAAACTTTGTGGATGCGCTATCCCATACAACACACATTCCGTTTGCCGATATTCCTGGTTTCCCTCTCTCCACAGTTGAAGGCCATTCTGGTGAATTGGTTCATGGTTTTCTGGGGAAAGTTCCAGTCCTGGTGAATTCAGGGCGAGTCCACTTTTACGAAGGCTATACTCTGGAACAGGTCGTTTACCCGATTCAGATCCTGAAGGCCCTGGGAGCCAGTACCATCATTCTTACCAATGCCGCTGGGAGTATCCGCGAAGACTATGCCCCAGGTGATCTGATGCTCATCACAAAACTCATGAACCTGACTGGAAATTCCGTCTATCCTCTAGATACGGAGCCTGACAATATTTTCACCCCTGAACTCTTAGATACAGTCAACCAGGTGGCCCAGCGAGCTTCTGTTCCCTTGAAAACAGGCTCGTATGCTGGATTGAATGGACCCTCCTATGAGACACCTGCTGAAATTCGCTTTCTAAGGGTGAAAGAAGCAGATGCTGTGGGAATGTCCACTGTCCACGAAAGCATGGCCGCCTTTCAACTTGATATGCAGGTTCTGGGTATCAGCTGCCTCACCAATTATGCCGCTGGAATCCTGGATCAACCTCTTAATCACGAAGAGGTCATGGAAACTGGTATTCGAGTGCGTGAGGATTTTGCCAAACTTCTCAGCGATTTGGTACAAGAATTGAGCATTTAATTTCACCGTGTGATTCTTCACGAACAGCCCAATCTGCAAGCGTTTCCGAGCTTTTACCACACCCAATAGAGTAAAAGATTTTCCAATTAAAAACAGGCACATATCATTCTGATATGGCGCTATATCAGAATGATGCTAAATTGATCCCATGACACCTGACAAAATGTACTGATTCTGGATGTATAAGAGACTAATAATACTGTGACTTATCGTATGTTCGTTTCATTGTGGCATGGCAATTGTCCTTAAGGGGGGCAATTGAAAATGGAAGAATCAATGAAAATGAAAAACGATAGATTAGAAAGGACCCCGAAAATGACTAAAACAACAGATCATCTGGCAGCCTGGAGTAACCTCTCCGGAACATTGATCGCCATCGCGAGCCATGGAGCTCTGGCAATAGTGATGACATTTGCAGTCTCACTACTGATCGCAAGCCCAGCCTTTGCACAGGGCGGAACCAAGATCCAAATTGACATTGCTCAAGACCTGGAACAGGAACTTGAGGATGTTGCCCAAGAGGTGCAAGAAGCTCTCGATGAAATTGGTGTGGAGACAGGCATCAACATCCACATCGATGATGATGACAACGATTCACGGCCAAAACTGGGCGTTTATTTAAGTGACATGGATTTCGAAGATGCCTACAAAATGCGTTATCCCTATGCCCATGGTGTATTGGTGAACGGTACCGTAAACAACGGAGCCGCAGATAAAGCTGGGATCATAGAAGATGATATCATCATGTTTTTTGATGGATCCAAAGTGCGTTATGAGGATCACCTCGTACGCTTGATCCGTAGCAAAGATTATGGCGATCAGGTTAGCGTAATATTCTGGAGAGATGAAGCCATCGATTCCACAGTGGCAACTTTTGCAGCACCAGTTAAGAAAGAAAAAGACACTCAGCTGAAAATGACTGACAAAGGAAAAAAAGATAAGAAACGTAGAAACTCCCGCGGTTATGGCGGTGGTGGTTTCACACCTATGCTGGTCCAGGATGAGTTTGTAGACGTTGTTTCGCTAATGACCGAACTGGGTTTGAGCTCCACACCTTTCCGCTCTGAAGGCATCGTTTTATGGGGTGGCTCAGGACAGGGTTATGTTGGCAATGGCTGGTTCCTCGGTGGATTTGGAAATGGTGGTGGACTAAACAAGACTGTGACCTATCCATTAAACGATGGTACAAGCAACACAGTTGAACGTGACATCGCATTTGCCATGGGTTTTGGCGGATTAACCATCGAAAAGAGACTGGCTCCCTTCTCATGGGCAGTTCTTGGTGGAGGTGTTGGAATTGGTGGCGGTGGAATCGATTTAAGCGTCACACAGCGTGATGGTGAATTTACATGGACAGGTCTCGGAACAGAACTTTTAGATACCAAAAGCACCTCTGTAAATTTTTCAAAGAACTATGCCATTGTTCATCCCCGTGCCAGCGTCATGCTCAAGCTGACCAGCTGGATGAGATTGAAAGCTGAATACGGCTACCTCTATGGCTATGCCTTTACCGATGGTTGGAAAACAACCCTGGGTGGCGGCAATCTGGACGAAAGAGAGAGTGCCTATGAATTGGTGGGCAGTCCCGATACTGAACTTCAAGCCAGTACGCTCTCACTTGGTCTCTGGTTTGGATTCTAAACAGAACTAAACAATTGAATCTCATGATGCCGATATCTTTGCGATGTCGGCATCATGGTTTTTTACAATAGGCAGAAAATATGAAAATGGTATTCAAAAATATTGGTTTGATGCTCTTACTGGTATCACCATTGTTTTCAGCCCTGCTTACCGATGATCTAGAAGTGATATCACCAACCGGGATGCCCCTGTCACATGATTATAGTGAACCGGTGTATTTCACACCTAGTTCAAGCTATTCAATCACCATCCGCTTCATCGAGACATCGATGGGCATTTTGCTTGTCAGGGAACACAGGAAGGGTGGGCTCGTACAGCAATCACACTCCATCATCAACCCCACGACAAGTCTAGTTATTTTTAAATCTTCCTCAGGAAATGTTCGTGAAGAGGATATCACAAAAAAGAATGTGATTCTGGAATAAATCAGTAAACCCAAGTAGGCGACATCAGACAATGACACTCACGATGCACCTCAAGCTAGAACAAAAGAAAGACCTTCATGTTTCAGTTTCTCTCTGAAAAACTGGGTGCTGGTGCACTCATTGTTTCTCAGCTGTTGCTGACGGCCTTTGTTGGAACCGATCCCTACTTTCAGGATGTGAATCTGGAAGTGAGAGGCGATCGGCTTTTCTGTTCGGCTATCCTCATGGAAAGTTTCACTCCAGATCTTGATGTGCTGCTCCAATCTGGTGACACGGTAGTTATTCATTTTGAGATAGATCTGGTGAATGCTTCAAATGACTCCATCGTAGCAATGGCCAACTGGGAGCACCATTTTCGCTATTCGCTTCTTGAAGATGATTATGATGTCTACCGCAGCGAAGTTGACGAAACCCTACAGGTTTACACACTGGATGGTGCAAAAGAGGAGTGGGTTAAAATTGAAAATGCTTTATTCTGTCG
>JABMQQ010000249.1 GCA_013202495.1 Fidelibacterota bacterium
CTTATAGAGTTACACGCCGGTTCCTTGTCTTTCCGGATGGCGTCGTCGGTTATTAATAAGGGTAATATTTACATGTGTCATATTAATATACAGAACAATTATACATTATTTTAGCCCTGATGTGCAAGTTAATTTTATTTCTTTGCTAAAATTGTATTTAAAACCTAATATTATTCTGTGAGTGAAATTGTAATGCTTGAGTTACTGAATAAGGAAGATAGAACAAAATGCCATTAGTTGCCCATACTCCTCTCCCCACATTTGACCTGTTGAAAGCTCAGGGTGAAGAAGTCCTCGAGCTGGGTCAAGCCCTCCATCAGGACATTCGAGAATTGCACATTGGCTTCTTAAATCTCATGCCCAACGCCTCATTTCAAGCTACGGAGCGCCAATTTTTACGGTTGGTGGGGAGCTCAAACCAGATCGTCCAATATTATATCTACTTATTCACCATTGATGGTGTTGAACGGGATGAAAAGACCCAGAATTATATCGATTCCTATTATACAACCTTTGAGGCAGTGAAGACCTCTGGTCTAGATTCTCTCATCATAACAGGGACGAACCCGGCCAACCCTTCTTTAGAACAGGAACCCTTCTGGGAACCACTTGGAGAGGTGATTGACTGGGCCACAAAAAATGTGACATCAGTGCTCTGTTCATGTCTGGCTGTTCACGCTATTGTCAAGCATTTACACGATATCGAGCGCAAAACTTTGGAGAGAAAACGTTGGGGTGTATACGCACATCGTATTACCCACTCCAAACATCCCCTCCTGAGAAATATTAATACCCGTTTTGATGTCCCACATTCCAGAAACAATGATGTCAGTCCCGAACAATTACAGGCGGCTGGTTTTAAGATTCTGGTGCAGGGTTCAGAGAGTGGTGTCCATATGGCTGTGAGTCCTGATATGTTCAGAATTGTGTATCTTCAGGGGCATCCAGAATACGATCGAGTCAGTCTGCTTAAAGAGTACAAACGGGAGGTGGTTCGCTACTACGAAGGTGAAAGAGAGACCTATCCAGAGAATCCCGAAAACTATTTTAGCCCAGATATTGATATTATTATTCAACAGTATAGACCTGTCGTGATTCAAGCTCGGGAGAATGACGACAAAATGCCTGATTTTCCTGAGACTGAGATCGAACCCCTACTGGATAACACCTGGCGCGATACAGGTAAATCCATCTTCGACAATTGGCTGGGTCTGGTTTATCAACTAACAAATATTGATCGCCATCTTCCATTTACAGATGGAGTCGATCCCAACGATCCTTTAAAAATCAAGTAAGCCCCTCGAGGCGAATAGAAACGGAGCTGTATCATCAAACTAGCAACCAAAGCCATCCATAGCGGATACGAATCAGAAGCAACGACCAAGTCTGTTGCGGTTCCCATCTATCAGACCGTCGCCTATGAGTTTGACAGTGCTCAACATGGGGCAGACCTGTTTAATCTTGAAGTCGCAGGGAATACTTATTCACGGATTATGAACCCCACAAATGCCGTCCTGGAGTCCAGAGTAAGTGAGTTGGAGGGTGGTGTAGCAGCGCTGGCTGTGAGTGCAGGAAGCGCCGCTGTCAATTATGCCATTCTGGCTATTGCAGAGCAGGGCAACAACATTGTTTCTACACCCCAGATTTACGGTGGGACCTTTACGCTATTTAATCACATGTTTGCCCGATTGGGAATTGAAGCTCGTTTCGCAGAAGATGAAAGTCCAGCAAGCTTGGAGGCACTCATCGATGACAAAACCAGTGCTGTCTTTTGTGAAAGTATTGCTAATCCAGTTGGAGCATTTATGGATATTCAGGCCATAGCAGATATGGCTCACTCACATGGTGTTCCCCTGATTGTAGACAATACCGTCGCTACGCCTATGCTGATCCGACCTTTTGAGTTTGGTGCTGATATCGTGGTCCATTCTCTGACAAAATATATGGGTGGACATGGAAATTCCCTGGGGGGTATTGTGGTAGATTCAGGAAAATTTCCCTGGGCGAAAAATGCCAAACGCTTCCCCATGTTGAATCAGCCTGAACCCTCCTACCACAATATGATTTACACGGAAGCCATGGGTGAATTAGCCTATATCGCCCGAGTCAGAACGGTTCCTCTTAGAAATACAGGATCAGCTTTAAGCCCATTCAATGCATTCCTCATTTTGCAGGGTATTGAAACATTGGCCCTGCGTATGGAACGTCATTGTGAAAACGCCCAGATTGTGGCAGAGTACCTGGAAAACCATCCCATGGTTACCTGGGTGAAATATGCCGGATTGCCCTCTTCCCCATCCTACCACCTAGCTCAAAAATATAGCGGGGGGCAAGCCTCTGGATTGATGGCGTTTGGGATCAAAGGAGGTATGGAAGCTGGTGAAAAATTCTATGATGCCCTGAAGATATTTAAACGTCTCGTGAATATCGGTGATGCAAAATCTCTAGCTGCTCACCCTGCTTCCACCACCCACAGACAGCTTGATGGCGCCGAACTGGAGGCTTCCGGGGTGACACCTGATATGATCCGTCTCTGTGTGGGTATTGAACATATAGATGATATTCTTGAGGATCTGGGGCAGGCGTTGGAGGCAGCAAAATGATATTACTCAGGGGTGTTTTCTAATCTAAGCTAAAGCCCCAATCCAACATCTGGTGTATATCGCTACTATTAACGAGGGCATGAATTTGATCCCCGCGGGGACAGCTACAAGCTCGGCATGATCCTTCATTTGGGAATGAGGTCCTTGTTGCAAAAATGGGTACCCCTCGATCCAAATAGTACTTCTTAAAGACATCCAACTGTTCTTCATCAGACAAATTTGACCACTCGTCCGATTCATGGTTTTCCAGCCATGATAGCTCCCAGGGATTCTCCATACATTGGATGGGACTAATAGTTACCCAATCCTGTTCTGGATTCTCACATGCTTGAATTATTATAAGGATTGCAATGAATGATGCCCATTTCATTAGTTCCATTGAAGTTTCTCTTCACTTTGAGATTGATGCATAAGGGCTTATCCAAAACCTTACGAAGGTTTAAAACCTTCGTAAGGTTACAGTAATTACCTTCGGATTGGCAACGATATTGAAATCTGATGGGTCATGACCCGGGCTTCCTGTAGGGTCAGATCATCACTGGGAGCGATAATAAAATCACCTCCCATGCTCATGTCTTCCAACATACCACCACGCCAGATCCATTGCGTATCTATTCCTGGACGACCTGTTCCCATGGTGGTTTTTCCTGAGTAACGAATGGTGAAATCATCAAAATCCATAGCCATTCCCCAGGTGGTGGTCCATTCCACCCAATACTCTTCCTGATCCCGCTCTGTGACAGCGATAAAGTCAGTTTGTTCCAACCAGTAATGGATGGATCGCATTTGCATACCCAATTGAAAAGTCCTGTTAGCATTTTTCCACCCCAGGCCCGTTCGCAAGACCCAGTTGGAGAAATCAAAATAATTTTCTACGGTTTTATCTCCAGGACGGATCCACTCTTCTTCACTGCTGATCATGTGGGTGTCGGCTTCAGCCCAGGTGTGACTTTTGATAGGTTCATAGATGACATCAATGCCGAATGTGCTATTCTCACTAACCTTGGAGATACCACCACCAAGATTATATCCCAAAGTGGTTCCGGGATCTCTGGGGATGTTCATGATCTCGTAATTTGGAATTTTGGGATGTGTTTTCTGATTCACAGTAAGCATATAACCATAAGCCCAACCGAATTCATCAACAGGGCTTTTATGGGCGAGATGAATCCCCTGAGTGACCGTATGATCCAGATTGGTCTCAATACGCTCAAAAGGTTCGGCAATTCCCCAGTCCCTATACATGACTTCATGCTTCATATCCAACTCATTACGGAGATAGAGCAATTCCATTTCTCCACCAGAGCTTAATGTCCTGTTCAGTCCAACTCGGATATCTGTTAGATTCCCTTCTTGATGAATGCTCTCACTGTTGGCATAGAGCAAATCAACTCCATCCAGGGCTGACAGCGATGCCCAATAGGCACCCACACCAATGCTTGTGTTGCCCAATTTCCGGCCAAAGAAACCGGCTAAATATTTATTTTCAGCAATATTTTCACTCAAGGTGCGAATCTCAGGATTCCACCAGGTCTGGTTGTCAGCAGTATTCATGGCCTGGAGGGTGAAAGATGCTCCCCCAAACCAGATTCCTTTATTCCAGGTTACTGCCAAAGGCATCGACCGGGCACTGCCATAGCCATTCCCAATACGGTAATAGACGGGAGAGCTGGAAACTTGCATCCCTTTTACGGCAGCACCAAAGGCCGGATTGACCCAATGATCCAGGAGCGAGTCTTTGAGACCAATGTGGACCCCTCCCATGCTTAGATTCTGGCTGGGGAAAATGAGAAACTGATCCCCTGTTGCCACAGGAATAGTTTTCAGGGATATCAACTGAGCTGAAACACTATTTACCAACAGAATTATGAGCAGAGAAATGGTGCTCAAACTGACATGTCTGTTACTTTGATATTTATCCATCTGATTCATGATGGTATTCCTTTCGGTCAATCAGTTCAATTTTTGGGAAGCGTGTATATGATATTTTCGCTGCGGAGTATACGTGAACTCACTGAATCCATCTCTGTGATATACAAAACCAGGCGCCAGGTGCAGCTATACGAGGGTAACATCCCGAGAAATTGGATGCTTGAGTCAGGTTCAAGAGGGTAGAATTCAGCACCCGTTCCACACCAACCCCACATCAAATCGGTCCAGCCCGTATCAGCAAGTGCTTCGGCATTATACAGCGGGTAACTCACACCATAACCAAAGTATTGAATTGTCTCGGTGCTATCATTCACCAGTGAAAAGCTCGGCATAAAGCCACCCTCAGCCCATTCCAGTCCCCGATATTCAAGGCGGATGGTACCCTCACCTTCGTTCATAAGATTTTCATCCGGCCCCGTTAATTCACAGGACACCAGGAAGATGAGAGCCACCAATACCTTCAACATTTTCATCGTGCGCAGCATATCATTTCTATTCGATGGTCTGAAGCAGACGAATCAATTCCAGGAGTTCCGTATCCCGTTCATCGGAGCCAATAAGAGATGATGCAATGAGTGTCTCGACTGCATGCAGTGGCGTCTGCACGTGTGGACTCTCCCTGATGATTTCAGCGTATTCTGCCACACCAGCTGTAAATCTGAATCGATCGCTGGCCTGAGAGAATGAATCCGCCAGATCATTTCCTAAAATGGGTACATCAAAGGGAATGTCTGTCTCACCGTCAGGCATTTTGTAGCGGAGATGAACAATTCCCAGATTATTGGACCCACCCTGAACTAACTCAAGCTCGTAAAGGGCTGTGACCCGATGACCAGCACCGATTTCACCTGCATCTGTACTATCATTTTCAAATTGGTCATCATCAATATCACGGTTTTCATAACCGATGAGACGATATCTCAAGACAGATGCCGAGTTGAACTCAACCTGGATTTTAACATCTTTGGCAATGACTTCCATGACTCCAGATAACTCCTCAGTAAAAAGACGCTCTGCTTCATCAATGCTGTCAATGTAGTAGTAATTTCCATTCCCTTGATCTGCCAGCTGCTCCATGAGTTGGTCATTGTAGTTGCCACTTCCAAAACCCAGGGTGGATAGGGTGATGCCTTGATCCACATACTCCTCAATGAGTTCAAGAATGTCCTCATGAGAAGTGGCACCCACATTGGCATCACCATCTGAGCAAACGATAATGCGGTTTACGCCGCCATCCAAAAATCCCGAACTATTCACATCATAGGCATTTTGTAATCCTGAGGCCATGGCTGTGGAACCACCAGCCTCAAGATCAGCAATAACGGCTTTGATTGCATCAGCATCATTTTCCTGGAGATCTGTTGGATTTAATACCGTCCCCACACTTCCAGCATAGGTGCATATTGATACCTGATCCCCCAAGCGCATGTTGTCAACCAGGATATAAAGACTTTCTTTCACCAGATCCAGGCGACGGGTCATGGATCCAGAGATATCAATGAGGAAGGTAAGATTCCAGGGAGTCTCTTCACCACTCACCTCACGACCCTTGAGTCCAATTCTCAAGAGATGCAAACTATCAGCGCGGAAGGGTGACGGTGCTCCATCTATATTTACAGAAAATGGTTGGTTGACTGGTGCTGGATAGTCCTGATGGAAATAGTTGATGTATTCTTCAACCCTCACCGATGAAGGAGCTGGAACGATGCCTTCATTAATCTTTTTACGGCCAAAAGTATAAGATCCAGCATCTACATCTACGCCAAAGGTTGAGAGATTATCCTCTTCAGTAATGACAAACCCATTGTAGGTCAGATCTCCATGACGCTCTTCACCTGGGTAATAATCATCTCTACTTCCTATTCCATCATCCAGAGCGGAGGAGTAATCATTGACCCCATCAGTCCCTGCCTTGGCTTCCGGATTCATTAGGCCTGAATCAAGCAGTGAATTCTCACAACCCATAAAACAAACAAGCGCTCCTAGTATGATCAGTAGTGTAAAAAACCGAATGCTCATTCCTCTTTCCCTCATTTCAGCCTCCTCAGTCATTATATTTTTCCACCCAGACTTATCAGGGCATAAATCATTAGACCATATAAAGACAAGTCATATGCCAGTGGGTGGTGATACAAGAGGTACTTGAGGGTCAGGTCTTGGGGAATACCATTTGAGGCTGGAAAAAAATTAAATAAATGCATTTTTTGAGCAATATGACTAAAGTTGGAGGTGAAGATGTTTCAGATTTCTGAAACATCAGTCAATATTCTGAAACTTTTTTGAGCTGGAAGGTCTGTTTCTATAGCGTGAGTTTTATGCCTGTTTCGATCAAATTTTTGTTGTAAAACCAGTGATTAAAAACAGTTTCATTTTTAATGTAGCTGTACTGAATGTAAAGCACGCGGGATGGTTGGATCACTCTCTCGATCTGGATGTGAAGTTGGTTCTGAATATTCTCTTCAGGATCTCGATAAGGTGTGATCTCCAGAACATCTGTTTGAGCATAATATTTTTTCATACCATTGAGAACCACATGGAAAAATACCTGCTCTGAAAGTCGACCTGAAGCATACAGTTTTGCGGACCAGACTTTGGATTCAGCCAGGGCGCTATTTGAGTTGATATCCTCATAGTTGACAGCTGTACCCCAGATCAATTTCCCCAGATGTTTAACATGGATTCCTAATGTGCGGGTGACATCCTGTTGGTTTTGGATCTCACTGAAAATCAGAGAACTACCTATCAGCATTCTCGCCGGATAATCCTTATAATCAACTTGCCCGAGTTGAACTGACAATTCAGCTTGAAATGCGGGTGTAACCTGCCTTGTGAGATCTAAAAATAACCTTTGATCTGAGTATTGAAATAGAGTCCCATAATCAATATGAGCTTCAGTTCTCTCCATCCCTAATTCCTGGTGCGTCTTATATGATTTGAGACGTTTAACTGATGCACTCAAAGTGGTTCGTCCTGATCTTTGAAACTCATCAAAATACAGTTTTTGAAAGGTCTTCAAGCCAGCATATAAACGGTAGCCCGAGATGAATTTGTAGGTTCCACCCAGTTCTCCATTTACAACCACCTTTGAATCCAGGAAAAGGGCAGGTTCAAGAAAGCCCTGTCCCAGAATTGATCCATAGAAGCGAGCATTCTGAGTATCCTGATTAAAACGGATAAGGCCTTTGGCTTTCAGGCCAACTGTGGATTCAATATTATCCAGGTTTTCACGTGGATTTGAATCAAAATAGGCGGAGAGATTTAGCTGCTGCTCATAGGCTAGCACCGGACCAAAAAAGATGCAGATCAGGGAGATTATCCAGATGTTTTTTGGAATACTCCTAGTACACAAGTTCGAGCGGTTGAGATATGGCATCAGGGTTATTGATCCAGCTCCTGATTGATCTCCTCCAACAACATTTGATACTCGACGATTTTCTTTTTTAAATAATTCAGGTCCTTGCCCGAACGCTGGTCCAGAGACATTTCTCTGACCTCCTCACGGGGAGCATTAATATTGATAAGATCTATAGCTTCACGGCTCAACCCACTAGCCATATCCCGTCCGTCATCTTCAATAACATCATTGACAGCAAATTCACTTGATGGCTCTGTGGTAACCCAGCCAAGCAGTTTGTCAGTATTACCACTGGCATTGCGTCGCTGAGCATCGGGATCGGCCTCCATTTGGAGTCCGAGATCCTCATGAAAACTGGCCAATCTGAGAGCGAGTTCTGCTTCCTCCTCACGCACGTTCTTAATCGAATCCAACTCAATGATTTTTGCCAGGAGTAGGCTTTGAACATCTGTAAGAATGAGCTTGCGGTGTTCAGGGTTGTGCAGTTGGAGATTTAGTAAATCTGTATAGTCAGGAAACAAAATAGGGCTGTAACTAAGAACTCTTCTTCCCCTGCTAAAGTTCTGCATATTTCTGAGACTTTGTCCAACAGGGATTACGCCCTTTTTTTCATAATCCTGTAATACGTTTTCATAGGCGAACTTCAAATCTTGAATCTCGCTTTTCTGGAGACTATGTAGTCGCTCCAGTTCCGTATCGAAAACTCTCAAAGAGTCCAGGATCACCAATTGGCGTTTGCTGTGACCAGACAGTAGAAATTTATTTATCCAGGCATTGTACCAATCCGAGCTTTGTTGAAGCTCATCGACATCACTTTTAATTTCAATTTGTTCCTGTGAATAACTAGTTCTTCTGGCCACCAACTCAGCTATGCTGGCGTTGGTGGACATGTAGGCCTGCCAGGCACTGTTCAAGTCCTGACCTACTAAGGAGAGAGCGAACAATGTGGGCAGCAGAATTTTAGTGAGATGTGACATTATTCATCCTCACCTGATTTGCCATTTTTTCCACCAAATTCATCAAAGAGATCGTATTTCTCCATCTTGTAGTACAAGGTGCTGGTTTTGAGGCCCAGTTTGCGGGCAGCCTTCTGTTTAATCCCGCCGGCCCAATTCAAGGCATCGCGAATCAACTCTCGCTCAGTTTGCTCCAGAACATCATTGAGTTTGCCACCTGACTTGTCCTTTTTTCTTGGAGCATTTTCGAAGTAAATCTGATCTGGAGTAATGGCAGGACCTTCACTAAAAATCAATAATCGCTCCAGGAAATTCTCCAGTTCACGGATATTTCCAGGCCAGTTGTATTCACAAAGCTTGGTCATGGTTCTAATACCGATTTCAGGCACATCTCGTTTCAGTCTGTTACACTTCAGCTCCACAAAATGAGACACCAGACCCGGTATATCTTCAGGCCTCTCTCTCAAAGCGGGAATGGTCAGGGGCAGCACATTCAGCCTAAAGAAGAGGTCTTCCCTGAACAGCTTTTTGTCCATAGCACTCTGAAGATCACGATTGGTGGCGGCCAACACTCTCACATCCACTTCGATCTGTTCAGTCCCACCCACACGCTGGAAGCTCTGGTTTTGCAGTACCCTTAAAAGTTTGACCTGGAGCTGGGCTGAAATATCACCAATTTCATCCAGTAGAATAGTGCCACCATGGGCTTGTTCAAAAATGCCTTGATGTTGTCGAACCGCTCCTGTAAAAGCACCTTTTTCATGACCAAATAATTCACTCTCCAGCAAGGTATCTGTGAGTGCGCTACAGTTAATGAACACGATTTGTTTTGAGGCTCGAGGACTCTCCAGGTGTAAAGCCCGTGCGATGAGCTCTTTGCCAGTACCGCTTTCCCCTGTGATGAGAACTGGGCTATCCACAGCTGAAATCTGTTTGATCTGCGCAATCAGCTTTTGCATTTGCTCTGATGTGCCCACCAGACCATGGAAGCTATCCCTAGCTACTTTTACCTCCACTTTCCTGGGGCTGTGATCCTCAAAAATGTGAGCCACTTTGGACTTTAGTTCATCAATGGAGAAGGGCTTGGCAATAAAATCGCGGGCACCCAATTTGAGCGCATTCACTGCCAGATCAATGGTTCCAAAAGCTGAGATTAGAATGAAGGGAGTATCAGGGGCTTGAGCCTGGAATTCCTGGAGGAGATTCATACCACCCTTGCCTGGTAATTTCATATCGGAAATCACCAGATCGGGATGGATTTCACGAAACATTTGAGCTCCGGAATGACCATCCTCAGCAGTATGAATTGCGTAGCCTTGAAGCTTTAAAACCGTAGCAATGCCTTCACGCATGGTTCTATCATCTTCTATGACCAAAATCTTCGGTTTCACAGCTATATCTGATCCTTTCGAGGGAGTCTCATTCTAAAAACTGTGCCCTCTGCATCACTCTTTTGGACAACTATTGTGCCACCCAACTCTGCGACAATGCTTTGCACAATGGATAAACCCAACCCAAAGCCCCTGTCTCGAGTGGAAAAATAAGGTTCAAATATGCGCTGACGATCTGACTCAGGAATCCCGGTTCCTGTATCAATAAAGTCTATCTCCAGGGTGCTGGAGCTGTCACTGATGTGAATGCTTGTCTGGCCATTTTCACCAGAAGCCTCCAGCCCATTCCGAATGAGATTTAGAAATACGCGCTGCAATTTGGAGCGATCGGCTTGAATTTCGGTATCGCCTTCCAGATGAATGGTCTGATTGAGGGTGGTTAGTTCGGGCTGTAAAATCTTGGTGATATCGGTATAGATTTCTCTGATTGACAGCGTTTCAATAACACTTTTCAGGGGACGGGCATAATCCAGATATTCCTGGACAATGCGTTTTAAATGATGGAGTTCTTCTGTGATTTTTTTCAAGTAGGATTTGTACTCTTCAAACTTTGCATCCGCTGGTAATTGGGAGAGTTCCTCGCTGAGCAGGCCACTGTAGATCTCCATGCCACCCAGGGGATTTTTGATTTCATGGGCGATACCAGCCAGGAGTTGTCGGGCGCTTTCCTCCTGTTTCTGTATATCCCGATGCATATCAATTAGTGACTGATTGAGTTCACCAAATTCATCAGATCGACGAAGCTCAACAGGCTCAGAATTAATGTTGGTCTGAATAGCTTTAGCATATCCTGACAAAGCGCGCACCGGTTTGATCAGAGATCGGGAAAACACCAATGTCATAGCAATGGCGATAAGAAAAGAAGCCAGCATAATCCACAATAGACTGCCTGCCATCTGATTGATCACCGCCATATAATTTGCACCGACCCAGACCACCAGAATCACCTGTGATCCCTGGTTGGTCCTGATGGGAATGGCTGCCGCCTTCACATATCTTTCTTGATCTAATTTATAGATTTCAGAGACGACAGGATCTTGGTCATTTTTGAGGGAAAGCAGGGCAGGTAAAGCCGGAGACAGCCGGGCAATGTTTTGTTTGAGATGTTTATCCTGGGCTAGAATTGTGCCGTCCTGTTTATAGAGAGTTAAACCTTCAATCCCGGGGACCGCCAGCACAGAAAGGGATGCTTCCAGACTCTGCCGGACACTTTCGAGACCAGGCTCGGCGGCCAACATGCTAACCAGCTCTTTATCCAGAGTGGTAACCATGATCCGATTGATACGCTTGAGCTGATCACCCAATTCTTCTTCAAGGGCAACTCGGGAGTACCAGTAAAGCGGTATGGACAGGAGGCTCATGGAGACCACCAGGACTCCCAGAACCAACATGATGACTTTTGGGCTTAGTTTCATATCTGGGTTTATGGCAAAGACTGCTCCATTTTAGTTTACGTTTTCTGCTTGGGGCTAAACTTAAATTTATTTACAGGATGAACCATGTGTAAAGAAAAGTCTCTATCCTGAACTGGAACAGATAACCCCGAACTGGCCCCTTTTCCCCTCTTTCGCAAAATACAATTATATCATTATCATATACTCACTATATATATATGATTATAAAGTAAGCAATTAACAGAATTATTTAATCACCATCATCATTGTATATGACTATAATACAGGGATTTAAGCGCTCTCCTGAGGTGTTTGGCATAGCCCTTGTCACTATCAACAGCATGACATCTGCTATGAACACCTCTGTTCTTCTGCATGAGCTTTGCTTTTTTTGGAGCATCCCAGAAAGAATTAATTACAAAATGGCAGAACAATTGAAAAGAACGAATGGGTAAATTTATATGAGTACCTCTACTATTTATAAAAAGCGCTGGTTTCGTGTTGGAACCGCAATTTCAATCCTGGTTGTGGGCGTAGCAGCGATGAGTATTCTGGCTGCCACCAAAGAAGAGACCAATAAAAAAGAAGCGACCCAACGCGTACGTCAAGTCGCCACTACCCCATTGATCTATGCTGATCATACCCTGCAAATCCATGGCAATGGCAGTATTGAAAGCCAGCAGCTCCTGGACCTCGTGTCCTTTGTAGGTGGCGAGGTGGTTTATTCACGGGGTGATTTAAAATCAGGTCTCCAGGTAAAACAAGGCGACATCCTCCTAAAAATTGATGATCGTGAAGCCCAGAACCGAATCCTCCAGGCTCGTTCCGGTCTCATTAATGCCATCGTTTCCCTCATTCCGGAACTCCGAGGCAATGCCCAGGATAAGACCTATGAGAAATGGAACAGCTATCTGGAGCAGCTTAATATGAGTACCACGCCTGAGTTACCACTCATCACCGATGCACAGGAGCGCATTCGGGTTTCCATGCACAACATTTTTAATCAACACGCGACAGTGAAGAATACTGAGATTACACTGGACAGACACACTATCCGTGCTCCCTTTGATGGCTATCTCATGAATGATGGCGTTATTGCAGGAACCTGGATCTCACCTGGACAGGTAGCTGTTTCTCTGATTAACCCATTCAAGCTCGAAATCGCGGTTCCACTGGCCCTGTCTGAACTTGAATTGCTCTCGGATGATGGTTTACCCACTGCCATTGTGACTCCTTCTGAAGATCCAAGTAAGCATCTTCCAGGGATTTTGCATCGTCAAAATGCCCACATTGATAAACGCAGCCAGACAGTCACCATCCATATCGAGCTTAGTAATCCCGATTTGGATCCAGCTTTTCTACCAGGCAACTACATGGACGTATACATTCAGGGAAATAAGCTCCGAGATGTGGCACTGCTTCCCCGTGATGTCATTGCACCTGGACCCTATGTTTACACCATGGAAGATTCTCTGCTGGCCAGATATCCTGTGGAGATCGTGGCTTCAGAAGGAGACTCTCTCCTCATTGCCCGAGGTGAAGTAGCTCCTGGAGCCCAGGTTGTCACAACCCTGCTCCAAAGTCCAATCATCGGCATGCGCATTGCACCTTTTGATGAAGAATCAACAGCAGATACTGCATCCCTGTAATCTGACGAGAAAAGAGACTCTCCTATGCTAAAGAATTATCTCGAGTTTTTTACTCGTCATTCTAAAATCACCAATTGGATCATGATTGTCATCCTGCTGGCTGGTGCTGTTTCACTGACTTCCCTGAATGTTCGGGTTATGCCCAAAATGGATCTCCAGGGCGTTCAGGTAAATATCCCCTATCCTGGGGCATCTGCCCGGGAAGTTGAAGAAGGCATCATTACCAAGGTTGAAGAGAGTCTGCGTGGGCTGGAAGGTCTGGGTCGCATTTACTCAGGTAGTCAGGATGGCTATGGCTGGGTTTATATCGAAATCCTACCCAGCGTCGAAATGATCAAAGCCATTGATAAAATTCGTAATGCTGTGAACTCCATCGCCACCTACCCCACTGACGCAGAGAAACCTGTAATTTTCCAGGACACCATGTGGCAGAGGGTGGCCATGATCACCTTATATGGTGAGACTGATCTGCTTACTTTGAAACGCATCTCTGATGAATTCAGGGACGAGTTAACCAAAACGGGGGCCGTGAGTCTCATACGATCCTTTGGAACTCCCCACCGCGAGATCGTTGTGGAGGTCTCTCCAACCAATCTTGAACGATACGGTCTCACCGTTGGTGATATCGGAAACTCCATTCGAGCTGCCAATCTAAATATCTCATCTGGTTCCATCCTGACCAACCGTGAACGTATCCAGATCAGATCCTATGAAAAGAAATATCAGGCTGAAGAGCTAGAGAACATCCCTGTTATTTCAAGTATTGATGGACAACAAGTGAGTCTCAATGAAATCGCTTCCATCCGAGAGCAATGGCCTGAAAATTGGTTTTATGAGGAAACTGATGGCAAGCAGACCATCGACCTGCATGTCATGTATAGCAATGACGAAGATGTGCTGGATATTGCCAAGCTCATTGATGAAAAGATCATTGAAGTGGAGGCGCGCTATGGCGGTCTTATCCATATTGATCAGTTCATCCGTGATACAGACGAGCTGGAAGAACGCATACTGACACTGCTTCAGAATGGTTTCATCGGTCTGGTGATGGTGCTCATTATCCTCAGCTTCTTCCTCAATCTCAGACTGGCCTTCTGGGTCGCCCTGGGTATACCCATCAGTTTTATGGGTACTTTCTTCATCCAGTGGATGATGGGCATCACCATCAATGAGATGAGTCTCTTTGGCCTGATTCTGGTGCTGGGAATTCTGGTGGATGACGGGATTGTCATAGGTGAAGCCATTTTCTCCATGCGAGAAAGGGAAGGCAAATTGGGAATTGATGCGGCTGTTCACGGTACGCTTGAAGTCATCAAGCCCGTGACCATTTCGATCCTGACCACCATGGTGGCTTTCATGCCCTTCTTTGCTCTTTATGGGGATTTACGGAATTACACCTGGCAGATAGCTTTCGGAATTGTGGTAGCTCTCGGTTTTTCACTGGTTGAAGCCTCCATGATTTTGCCGGCTCACCTAGCCCATAGTAAAGCCTTAACCAAGCCTCCCGGTGAAGGGGTTTCCAGTCCCATGCGACGTAAGCTGGAAGCAAGAATCACACATTTCATTGAAAATGTCTACGGACCTTTTCTGAAACGGATCATGGAATACCGTTGGAGCGTAGTGGCTGCCACCGTGGCTGGTATTCTGGTCATGGCTGGTGCTTTTGCTGGAACGCACATCAAAGCACAGTTCTTCCCGGATATTGAAGCACCTTATGCCCAGGTTCGTATCGAACTGCCTTTGGGAATCAATACAGATATCGCCAATCAGATCCGTGCTGAAGCTATTGAAAAGTCAGTGGCCTTTGGAGATACAAAGTCTCAACCAGAAGATGGCTACGACAATGCAATATTGAGCCATCATTCCTGGATGAATGGGAATACCATCAGGATCTTTATGGCTCTTATTCCAGCCAAGGATCGTGAATATACGGTTAAATCATTTTCTGACGAACTCAGTGAAGCTCTGGGGGAATTTCCCGACGCTGAAAACGTCCAGGTTGGTAGCTTTAGTTTTGGCGGAAGCCCGATATCAGTGCGTTTTCTCTCCATGGATATGGATGAGTTGCAGAAGGCTAAAGAACTTCTCAAAGAGGAGTTGAAGACCATCGATGGGGTCAAGGATATTCGCGATGACACACCTCTGGGTACCAACGAATTTGTTGTGACGTTGAAGCCTACAGGCGAAGCTTTGGGACTCACACTTTATGATGTCTCCAGTCAATTACGTCAGGGTTTTTACGGTCAGGAAGTCATGCGACTTCAGCGTGGACGCGATGAGGTTAAAATCTGGGTCCGCTTTCCTGAAGCGGATCGTCAGAGTGTCTCACAATTAGAGAATTTGAAAATCCGCACTCCTTCAGGGAGCTTTGTTCCCTTTAAGGAAATTGCCAGTTATCACATGCAACGCAGTCTGCAAAGGATTCGTCACGAAGACGGATTCCGGGCTGTCTCTATCCATGCTAATATGGACTACACTAAAAATGACCTGGCAGTTGTCCAGGAGGAGCTGAACAGTGAGATTATTCCCCGAGTACTCTCTCAAGTGGATGGTGTAACCACAGCTTTCGGTGGTCAGAATGAATTCGTCAAGAAATCCACAGAATCCATACAATTCACCCTGATCCTGGCCTTTGTAATAATGTTTACCATACTTATGTTCCTAATGAAATCCTATGCACAATCATTTCTGGTCCTGGGCTTGATTCCTTTGGGAACAGTTGGTGCAGTCGCCGGACATGCTATCATGGGATTACCCATTTCATTCCTGTCATTTCTGGGAATCATCGCGCTGGGTGGAATTATAGTTAATGACTCAGTCGTGTTGATTGACCGCTATAACAATTTGAAACGCAAACTGAACCTTCCCCCGGCTGAAGCTATTTATTTGGCTGGTCTTCAGCGTTTTCGTCCCATCATTATGACTACCTTAACTACAGCAGCCGGTCTATCACCTCTGATTTTCCAAAAGTCTGAAGGTGGTCAGTTTCTGGTACCCATGGCAGTGTCTGTGGCTTTCGGAGTGGTCTTTGGAACCTTCCTGACCCTGCTCATGCTCCCGGCAGTTTTGCTGGTGATTGATGAGGATCTACCTGCAATGAGGGCTAAAGTGTACAACTGGTTTAAGGGGTCGAACTAATTCAACATGGAGTGTCTTGCTGCCTGCTAAGTCGTAGCCCGTAGAGCGTAGACTAGAGATTCTCGAAGTATGACACTCCCTTCCACAAAATCAGGGTGACACTCACTGGACACCGACCTAGTCCAGGTTTTATTGAAGTATGACACACCCCTCGACAAGCTCAGGGTGACAAATCTCTTTCAGAACTATATAATGGGTCATTACTAGTGAAGATATTCATTTGGACAAAGGGGTCGAGATGGTCTTGACCGGTAGTTGATCTTCTCTTTAATTATTGGTCGTGCAGGTGTTCCAGGAGGAGCGTCGCGTCCAAAACATTTAGCTCATCATCAGAATTGAGGTCGGCACTCTCAGCTTGCACTACAGTGGGTATCTCCAAGTATAAAACGAAATCAATAAGGGCAGTAAGATCTTGAATGTTGATCAAGTAGTCTGCATTTACATCTCCATAGGGAGGTGTTCCATGGATGACTTCAAGGTGGATATTTATGGGAATTTCAGCCAAGTTCCTGGCGTTTGATGTGAGTACTAAAGGCACAGAAAAGCTTCCCTGATTCAAACCTCTGGTATCTGTATCAACTCGGAAGATACTGGATTCACCTGGTGCTATCACATCTGTCCACTTATTTACGATGAGCCAGCTGGACTGTCGATGTATTAGAATGGCAGTACCATCATTTATGGAATTCGGGCTATTGTAGCAAATTTGAAGCCCCTTGTTTTTTAAGACATTCTGAATACCCACGGTGGAACTCGTGCCTATTCCCTCCATCTCCAGATACTGCAAAATCATATTTCCATCTGCCATCAGAATCAGTTGGAAAGTATGTCGGTCTTCTGTCCCGAATTTTGGAAAATTATCCCAGGTGATCACAGTGGTATCCTGACCATTGCTCCATAAATAAGGTATCCCTTGAACTCCACTATTATTGTTTAAATCATCCCACCATGCCGCTATAAATGCTGGAGGAGCTGATCCATTGGGCAGTGGCAGGTTGTTCCATGGATATTCTGCTGAAGTGAATGAAATCGAGCCATTGCTACTGAGCATAAATTCTGTATAGATGTCTGCAAAGAATGGGAAATCAAAACCGATATCGAAGGGACCAATTGAGGAGTCATCAGGATCTCCAGGAAAAATGAGTTCATTTTCAGTCTGAGAAATGTCGCGCCATTCAAACTGGGGTCCGTTGGGATCATCCTGGTCCAACCACTCGTAGTCGAAAATATCACGGAGGGAGGAAGCATAGGGTTCTCCATCTGGTTCTGCACCACCTTTGATAAAATTGAATCCTGAAACTGGATTAACAGCCGGTGTAGGATCGACTTCCTCTGGTGATCCAATATCGTAGACCAGGTCTGAGCCTCCAGTATTGACAATTTCAATAGAATCAGAAGCGGTGGACCAGGGATTTTGAACAAAGCTCAGAACAGATTGGCTGAGACTAATTTCAGGTGCCTCAAATCGTTGCCCTCGTTCTGTGGTGAACAACAGTGACTGACCAGAGCTTATTTCTCCGATACTTCGATCAGTATCATTATTAAAACTGGCCTGTATCCCTGTGGAATAGTCCGGGGATTCAATTCCAGAAGTGGAGAAATTTGCAAAGGTATCATAATTGAAATAATCCTTATACTGAAACTTGATCAGATTATCCCCGCTGGTAGTGGGATGGCTATCTATACTATAAATTATCACCTGAAAATTGAGGGAAGATCCTACTTCCATATTACTCATCATGGCCCATTCAATAATGAGTTGATCGTCCCCTATGTAATAACTCACACCTCCAGGTTGGGTGATCAAATCGTCCCAGAAAGGTGCGATCATAGCCGTGGGGCCAGAAGCTGACGGGATGACCCGATTATAAAAACTAACTTCAGGTGAATGGCCCATAGCCAGCCAGCCATTTGAACAAATCGTTATCTCCTCATAGCTTTGTCCGTAATAACTCACACTAAAGGGCAAATCAAGATATGCCGTCTCATCTTCTTCTTCATAATCATCCTGAATAGCTAAACGTGTACCTGCGCCCCCATAATTGGGATCAATTTCGGTCCACTCATAATCTGGTGCCATGGAGTAGGAAACATCTCGATTATCAAATACGCGGTACCCATAATTGTCCGGTCCCGAAGGTGAAAAGCGATTGATCTCTTCCACAATAATCTCGGTTCTAAGGGTATCCATCCGACCACCAGCTTCGCCAACAAAAATCAGGGGAATCACTTCACCAGGGAAAATTTGATCCGAGAGCAATATCGAAAAAGCGCCTTCGGTCTCAGCACTTAGATCCCAATCTATCAGGGGCAATTCTTGAATTCCTATGCTGGTTGAGACCAGGTTATGATTCAGTAATTCCAGCATCACGGGTAACGATGCTATACCCCCTCTATTCTCAACTATTAATCGGATACTTAATGAATCACCTGCCACCAACTCGCCTGCCTCGATCATCACGTCTATGATGTACAGATCAGGAGCCTGTATAGGAAACTGCTTACACCATGTTAAAACTTCAGAACCAGTATCTACCTCTATATTGAAATCAATGACCTCTCCATGACGGCTATTGGCATCCACCTCGAAAGAAAAAAGATCATTCAGGGTCAGGCTGTGGTCAGAGTGAAAAGACGGTATGATATAGACCGAATCAATAAGATTCACTGCCTCAGAGCTGGTGTGGAGCGACAGGGTCAGATTTTCCAGGGTGATGGATTGGTTAACCAGGGTCATCTCCAGGTTATGCATGCCACCAGCTTGAATAATCCCGTCGGGAGCTATATCCCACCCCTCATAAATCAGTGAATTCACCGAAGATCCAATGGGGATACTGGTTAAAACCGGATTCAGGTTTTTACCCGTTATGGTTACCAAGAGTTCTGATGATTCTCCTGAAATGAAGGGCAACAAAACCACACCGGATGGATCTGTTTGTAAACCGCTTCCATTTTCAGAATTGCTCACAAAAACGAAAGCGTTTGGGATGGGTACACCGGCTTCATCCTCTACCATTATGACAATATGGTCATCATCCTGATTCAAACTGTCTGGAAGATCAACCACAAGCATTTGTGGCGTGTCTGTCCAGATTGCCATCCCTGGATCACCCAGAATGTTATAGACATTTTGGTAAAATTCTGCGGATTGACCGAAGGGTAGAAATTCAGATTGATGATAATTTCTCCAGAGTTCCAATTTGGCGTGTCCCAGTGCTGGACCGAGCTCATTCATCCCCAGGTCAAAAAGACCTGAATAAAGCGCAATATCGATGACGTTGTTAAACTGGGTGTGTGTATGCAATTCACTGGGACCAATAAATGCTACCGCTCCCTTGGGAACTGAGGAGGTGCCAGCCCGGAGCCATTTTTCACCAAAAACAGGGTCAACCGGAGCTGCATAGTTTCCCCCACCGCAAACAATGCTGGTCAGGATAGGCAGTTTGTGACCGTTGTATAAATTTTCAATATCAGAATTATAAAAATAGGGTCCAATCCAATGATCCCAGGCTCCCAGACCACGGTAATTGACAAATCCCACACCATTGTTAATGGGAGTACTGATTCGTGATAAACTGGACTGCATGGGGTAATAGGCAGTATCAACCTGAGTAAACCCATTTTCCATTAATTTCCGACCGACCCAGTTATTGACGTGCTGTGTAGATATGGCGGCTGTTACCGTTCCAACCATGAGCGCTCTTTTAAACCAGCCCGGATCATCCAGAAATGGCTGACTTTCGTAAGATAATATTTTGCTCATCACTACAACCAATTCGCCGATGGTATCTACTGATAGTCTGCCAACCCATGCTTCCGGGAAACTGTCTTCTCCCTCAAGCAGGGCATAGGGATGGTCAGTTACCAGGGCTTCATTATCAGGATTATATACATAAAACCCACCAATTCCGCGGTCTTCGTCCCCAATGAGTAAGACATACTTCGGTGGATCATTCCAGGTATCATAGGCATCCTGGATATATGCTTTTATCGCTGTTGGAGTTTGACCAGCCATATTGGTTGATGTGACGGTGACCGGATGCCCCTTACGTAGCTTCCAATCAACAAGATATGTCAGATACGGTTCAAAGAGAGGAGGGGTTATAATCAGGTAATGCCCAAGTTGTGAATAGATCTCATTATTGGGGATAATTGAACGTATGGAAGCGGATTCCTCGGTTTGGTTTTCAAGTCTTGGGACTACACCGGTAATCTGAATTACCAGCTTTTCCGGAACGTTTACTTCCTGCTGGCTATAATCGACACCCAATGGTGAAATGCTAAGGGGCAGAAAAGCCTTACCCATTATGTGGACAGGTTCTCCCACTTGAACTTTCATTTCACTGGCTAAATCGATACTGGCCCAATCATAATTCCGATTGATCTGTGGTGGATCCGTCTCTCGCTGACCCATGGGGGTTTGCTTCAGTGAGCTGATACGAATTGAATGACTGCTATAACTAAGGATGTTGACATCAGGAGCATTGACTGATGAGATGGGAAGAAGCTCAGTGAAGATGGGAAGCGCCGCCTCCCCAGACCGACCAGCCAGACCATAACCAGTTTCATGAATCCGATCAGGATGGGTCAACAGATCGGACCATTGTTGGTCCTGAATCTGCCTAAAATCGAGACTTACCATTACAGCTTCGTCAAAAAAGTTTAGCTCTACATGAGGCCGCATTTTTTCCAAAGCGTGTAAATTCGTAATAAGAGCAGCTACCAGAAATAAGCGCATACTTAATGTCTGTAGATTCCTAAAACTAGAGGGGCGATGTGTATTACAAGTTTTCATGTTCTTATGAGAAAGTATCGAGTCTGAACGAACTGGAAACAAGGGCTAATTCTTAACGCTTATGAGTCGAGAGAGCTTTGCACAAGTTTCACAATTCAGAGACCCACACAAAAACAAACAACTGATTTTGCTTGCCTTAGCTAAATGTGATAATTATTATCACCTGAATCAATTACACATAAGCGGGGATTTACCAGACAGGGGGACATTGTTGTTCACCATAGCATGATCATGTACGAGATGATTGTCAATTTCTCATGATAATATGCTGTAAAATCTGAATGGGAGCGTCTCTATGAAATCATTTCTAAATATACTTAAGTGGACGGGTGCCGTGTTGGGAATATTAATCCTGGTGCTGGTTGTCTTTGTCAATATCCGGGGGAATCGCACTTATGAGCTTCCCCTTCCGGATCTGGTTGCCAGCTCGGATTCGGCAGTCATTGCTCGCGGGAAGTACCTGGCCTTCGGACCAGCCCACTGTGTCTCTTGCCATATGCCCATGGATAAATTTACAGACGTGGAAAATGGGCTGGAGTTACCCCTTTCAGGTGGATGGGAGTTAAATATTCCTCCCGGATCTTTTCGGGCACCCAACCTGACACCTGATATGGAGACTGGAATTGGTTCCTTCAGCGATGGACACATCGCCAGAGCCTTGCGCTACTCAGTCCGTCACAATGGCAAAGCCCTATTCCCATTTATGCCCTTTCAGAATATGAGTGATGCAGATGTCATCGCCCTTATCTCATTTTTACGCTCCCAGCCGCCTGTTAAAAATGAACTCAAAACAACTAAACTTTCCTTCCTGGGAAAGGCCGTGTCAGCATTTGGCATTTTAGAACCAGAAGGACCAATTACGACACCTCCGGTCTCGGTTGAGATTGATTCTACGATTGCCTATGGTGAATATGTTGCAAATGCTGTGGCAAACTGTAAGGGATGTCATTCTCTGCGGGACCTGAAAACAGGTGCCTATATTGGAGTAGATTTCGCTGGAGGAATGCCCATGGAGTCGGATCCAATGATCAAAGGTTTGTCATTTATCACCCCGAATATCACACCACATATGACGGATGGGGTTATGGCAAAATGGGATGAAGCCACATTCATTAATCGATTCAGGGCGGGTCGAGTATATGAAGGCTCACCGATGCCCTGGGGTGCATTTTCCAGGATGAGCGACATTGAATTAAAAGCAGTATATCGTTACCTCCAGTCACTTGAACCTGTCCCAGGGAAAGTTGATAAAACAGTAGTCCGGGAAGGTGCCACCAGCTAGGTGAATTGATTCGCACCAAATTCAAATTCATCCGCTCGATTGCAGTCTATGGCAATTAGTGTAATTACCCTGGTATAGTAGGTCTAAAAAATCCTGATCCCTGGCTGGCGAAGCATAAGCTTTTTCGGTCGTACCCTTCAAAGATGAATAACTCCATTTACAGAATTCAGTCTTTCCAGCTCTCTTCTCATCAGATATTAAGGGGTGACTGAAAATAATCCTAATTTGGGCGAGGGGATATTCATGAAAAAGTTGATTCTCTCATTTCTCTCATTTCTTCTAATTTCGGTTAATGCATGTAGCCTTTTTGAACCTGATACTGGAGTTTCTGACTCCTACACCTTTCGGAGTACTGCCATTGGTGCTACCGGGGTTGCCGCTGTGTATTATCCTGAAGACTATACCTCGAGCACTCCTGTGATCTATCTCCTGAATGGCTGGGGGACCGATGCCTTTGCCTGGGAAACCGGTATTGATCTAGCCATGGAAGCCCATGAGCGCAACATCATGTTTGTTTCCTTAAGTGCAGGATCCAACCTGTATATGAATAACGCATCGCTTCCAGATAAAAATTATGAAGATTATGTTCTTGAAATCGTTGAAGAGGTCGAGGCTGAGTACGGCATAGAAATAGAGCATGTCAGTCGAGCCTTATGTGGCATCTCCAATGGAGGTGGTGGAGCGGTTTATCTCATGAGTCGACACCCCAACCTGTTTACTGCCTGTGGTTCACTCAGCGGGACCTATTACAATCAGATCAATTTCAATAATCTCCGCAGTCACGGAATACGCATTGATGTGGGAAGCAGTGATGATGCGGTTTTGAGAGAGCTGCAACGCTTGCACAACAAGCTGGATGACGAACGTATCAACCATGACTATTATGAACATGCCGGTGGCCATGATTGGGATTTCTGGAAAAAATATTGTCCTGAGCAGTTTGACTTTTTGGAGGCCAGGATTTCGGGGGACTAATTTATTCAAACAAAGAGGCCCGATGCTGGGAACTCTCTTCAAAAAGTGCCAAATGCAAAGGGCTCCCAGCGGGAGCCCTTTGCATCAAACGTTTACCTTTTCAGGGATGTAATAGTTCAGATTGCTATTGGGGAGTCGCTCCGGGACAACAGCTGTTATATTCCGTGTCATAAAACCAGTCAGCTCTACCTGGTGGATAATAAGTCTCTCCTCCAAAAGCTGTGGCCGCTTCCACATCGGTTGATCCACTCGCACCATCTGTAGTTAGGATAGCGTGTGCTTTAATCACCATTGCATCTGAACAACTAAAGCCAACTTCAGCAAAGGGAATTGTAACGGTATAGGCATCAGTGGGAAAGCTTGCATTGTTCACAAAATCATTAGCATTATAACTAGCTGGAACACCAATGGCCCGTGGATAGCTTGAACCTACATCAACATGAATCTCAGCTAGGTCACCCAATAAATTCGTATCAAAGGTGATGTACAGATTGAGACTATCATTTTCTATAGAAAGGGTGCCGGCATCAGTGTTTTGATTTGCCCAGAGAGGAAAAATCACACCACAGTCAGACAGAGTCATGGCTTGGTAGAATCCGAAGTTTACCTGAGATTCATCTCCCACCAGGCTGGTTAATGTATAGCCTCCTGCATTTTCAACAGCTACAAAACCTCCAACCAGCGTATCAGAAATCACGGTGTAATCGAGACCGGTCTGGAGGTTTTCAAAAAGATATGATCCATCAGTAGCAGTGATGGTTGTATAGAGGTTACCATCACTTCCACTTGCAGTGACCGTTATGCTATCCACGCCAGCGTCACCAGTATCAAAATATCCTGAGTTGTCAACATCTTCATAGACGCTACCAGAAATAGATGCGAAACAACCAGCTGTATAGCTTACATAACTCCACCATTTTTTCCCAGCTGCATCAAAACAGTCAGGAGAGTCGGCGTCACCAGCATATGCTCGCATATTGTGATGACGACCATGTCCGTGATGACTATTTCCGTGATGAGCACAATCATCATCATTGTCTTCATCATCTTCATCATCTTCGTCATCATCATTGTCTTCATCATCATCTTCATCATCTTCTTCTTCTTCAACGACGCACCGAACTTTGGCATCAGCAGTTATATAATAGGTGTCATCACAAAAAGTCTCTGCAGGAATCACGGCGGTATAGGTAAATGCATCGATATGATGTGCAACATAATCGGCGTGACCATGTTTGGGTCGTTTATTGGATATGTCATCCAGACTGGTCCATACAAAAACATGAATTTTTTCTAGTTCTACGGTTTCATCCGTGGTGTAAGTGACATAAATATTCTCATCATCATTGGTGATACTGACTGTTCCGACATCAATATCTTTATCGGCCCACAAGGTGTAGTTATAAACACCATAATCAGAGTTCAACTCACTAGGACCGGCGAAATCACCCACTGCTGGACAGGGGATATCGTTGTGGCCACCACGACGTTTGTCCAGCGAGTTATCCCCAAAATCACTGTTTTGTGGATCCACTGTATTCTCACAACTGAGTAACCCAAATATTGAAATAACGGAAATTAAACCGATTAGAAATTTTTTCATTTTACACCCTCCTTCTTAAACTATATACGCTATAAGCTTCGAAATATAATCGATGAAAAGCCGGTGGCAAGTGAGCTTGGTCATCTCAATAATCTGTCGATAAATTAAAATCATGAGGTACAATCCGACATGTTGACAACAAGGCAGCTGGTGGCCGGAAAATCATGGAGATCATATCCATCTCTTTTCTTATGATATTTATGATTGTGGTTCTCTATGCTGAAATTATTATTCAATTCTGAGCAATTAGGAAAATTAGAGTTAGTGGACTCGAATTGAATTGATGATCTCCCCTGTTTAGTAATAACAATATTTTAGGAATCACAAATAATCCTGCTAAAAAAATGACCATAAACATTATTAGTACCGCTGTGGTTAGCGACGATGATATCTGGAAGAAATATTACCTGGAATAATTTGATTTATTTTGAGGATCAAATTTTCCCTCAAAGCCCAGCCATTCAGTTAATTATTTCACATACACCATTTTAATGGTTTTTGAGTAATCTCCAGCCCCGCCACTAACAGGATCTGCCACCTGCATTCTACAAAAATATATCCCCGTACTCACAGGATTGCCTGTGTGATTCAATCCGCCCCAGATAAGCTCATGGGAACCAGCTGGTTTTTCACCATTGTGGAGTGTCATGATCTCATTACCCTGTATATCATAGATGGTGAGCTTTATCATTGAAAACTCTGGAATATCATAACGAATTGATGTAGTTGGGTTGAAAGGATTGGGGTAGTTTTGTTCAAGTGTAAACCGTTTGGGTTGAAAAATTGCCACATCAGAAGGACTCGGATAGTACCAGATATATAGATATTCATTGGTCCAGGCATTAGTTTCGGAGTCCGAATACTGTGCGAGCGACTCCATCAAATTCCCCTGTTCATTATAATAAAAAAGCACTCTATCTCTATCAAACCACCTGGTTTCGTCATAATCCCAATCCTGATAGGTGGTTTTCATCAAATAACCAGATAGATCAACCTCGTGAACTTGCCTTTCGATTTCCAACCATTGGCCCCCGAACCAATCTTTCACGACCTCTTCAATGAGATGATTATCTGTATCATAGTCGAAGCCTTTTTGGTGTTGGTTGTTCCATGCACCATCACTCCATGTTTGCACAAGAAGTTGTGACAATTTACCATCATCATAGGTAAAAGCTTTCAGGCTATCATTGCTCCAGAATCCATCATCATAATCCCAGGTTTGACACAGAATGCTGGCTAATTGTCCATCAGGCATATAGGTGTAAGTCCTGTGATAGTCATTGAGCCAATTCCCACCCACATTAGTCTGGATAATTTCTTCTGAGAGCAAGGAATCCTCCTCATAGAAATAGTTGATCCGCTCTAAAAGTTGCCATGAATCATCACTGTCAATTTGACGGACTTTCTCAATCAAAGCACCATTGCTATCATACCCATATTGATCAAGCCAAAAATTTTGCCAGGTGAACACATAGCCCTCCTGATTCAACCATTCAACCAGGTTGTTTTGAGTATCATAGTTCAGGATGTTGCGCCATTCATTAAACCAGGTGTCGATGGATAGAGAATAGCGAGAATCCTGGGTCAATTGACCGAATTCATTATGGAGGTAAATGTGTTTCTTGGACGGTTCCCAATTGGAATTATCCCAGCGGTAATGGATTGATGAGTCTGCAGCAAGCGTATTCAGGTCTAGGGTGATTTCAGAAGTCAAATTGTCAGTGGCTAATACTGAACTCGTGATACAGAAGAGTAGAACCAAATCCTTGTTCAAGGAATAGAAATTGAAAAATTTGGTCTGTTTTTTTGGCTTTCTGAGTCTCATACAATCAAGGGATAGTATCTTTAACAACCCAGAGGTAAACAAGAGCATACTTCAATAAAAAAAGGCGTTCAGCCGGAAAACTCAGTCACTTAAAAACCAGGAAATGACAGTTACCTTGATCATCAATGATAAGCCCCAAATAATCAATGCCTGCTTGAGTAAAGGGCTGACTGGAAGTTCAGATAAATTTAGCTCCAACCACGGCTTCACATCTTAGCCAGATTGCCAAGCATGGTCTTCCGGTTTTCAAAGGTCACATCCATTCTGGTTGAAACATCCAGTTTTAGCTGTTCAACCAATTTCTGTATGGCAGGCTTCATTTTAACGAGGACTGATTCAATGGAGTTGAGACCAGCATTAATATTCAAGTTGGCACTTCGCTGATCCTTAATCGTAGCAAATTTCTCATTGCGCTCGGCTGTGCTGACCAGGGTCTCGAAGCGATAAATGATCTTACTTATCCCAGCTTTATCATATGTGGGATAGGAATAATCGTCGAATGTATGCGCCTTGTGTAATAACAGCCTCTTGTAAACATCTTCGTTTTTCTTTAATCGGTTGAGGCATTGTGATATCAAGCTAAAACTAACCAGTAGTTCATCTACATTATCCCAGAAAGGACTATAGTAGTCCACAGAATAATTCTGCTCGGCTACCTGGATCTTTTCGACGAGATTTTTGTGCAAGAGATCCATCAATCTACCTATCCCTCGCGTTTCTTCAAGCAGAGCAGTCAGAATTTCTTGTTGATTTGAAACTCGCCTTTGTTCGGAATCAATCAGCTCTCGTCTGCTCCTGATGATACTGAAAGGGGATATGATGGCCTTAAGCACCAGGTAAACAGCTAAGAAGGCAATTTCCGCTATGATAGCCAATCGGGTTAACTCATAGTAAGAACCCATCTTTTTCGCAATAAATAGAATTATCAACGTGACAATAAAAACAAGCAGCCACTTCTGGATGATCCGCCAGGCCTGTCTCCAGTATTGAGTTAAAAGTTCTCTATAGCCTGGTGCTGGCTCTGGGGTGACTTGAAATGCGTTCTGCGTCATAGTGATTAAACCCCTTTTTTGAAACATTGATCAAGATGAAAGAGATTAAATTTCAATATCTGTGCCAAGCATTTATGGTGTTGTTATTATTGACTTTGATAATTTTTTAGGAGATAGGAATGTATCTAAATGAAACGAGTGGTTGTAGCGGAGTGGTACATTTGAGGTGCTGATGTGATTGGGAAGCGTGTCAATTAGAAACATGGACATCGCTGATTGGGTTAACGCTGTCTCCAGCTAGTTCTATTATGTAAGTCTTGTATTGGTCAAGTAAATCCCCATCATAGATTAAGTGGCTTACTGGTAGGGGTCCATCCAGTGATCCTCTCACATCGCTTCATGAATAATGACATAACCAAGCCCAGGCTTTGGAGGAATTATGAAAAAATCAATCCTCTTGCTCATCATAACAAAGGTATTGTTGGCTCAGACTGAACCTTTGACGGATCTCATGCAGGTGAATCCACGCGTGTTCGTGCTCAAAAATGCCATCGTGCATGTTGAGCCGGGACAAACTCTTCCCAATGCTTCTGTCGCCATCAGAGATGGACTTATCGAAGCGGTGGGCATCAATATCGATGTACCCAGGGATGCCGCCATCGTTGATATGAACGGGAATCATATTTATGCCGGGTTTATCGATGCTTGGGTTGATGTAGAGCCAAAGGAATTGAAACCATCCCCGCGGTCTCATTGGATCGATCTGGTTCACCCGGAATGGGTGGCTTCCGATAGCTATACCCCTGATGACAAGGCAGTCAAAGAGCGGAAAAAACTTGGGTTTACTCATATCCACGTCGGTCATAACAAAGGCATTTTTAGAGGGCAATCTTCCCTTATCGATCTGGATGGATCCGCCTCTATCACCACTCCTTCAGTAAGTCAGTCCCTTGATTATTATACCCGTGAAAGAGGTGCGGATGGATACCCCGAGGCCTTGCTGGGCACCATCGCTGTGATGCGTCAAACACTTATCGATGCTGATTGGTATGAGAAGTCTCAATCTATCTATGCCAAGCACCCCGATAAGAATGAACAACCCAAAGAAGATTTAGCCCTGGCAACCCTCGCCCTGGCCCGTTCAGAGGAAACTCCATTTTTATTTCGGACCGCTCATGAAACAGCAGCCCAACGCGCCATTGACATCTCACATGAATTCGATCTGAAACTATGGCTGATGGGATCTGGATATGAATATCGCCGCCTGTCTGAAATAGCCCAGGCGAGACCCTTTATCATTCTACCCTTAAATTTCCCCGGTAAACCTGATGTCACACAGCCTCATCGCGCGGATCAGTACACCACGGAGCAACTCAAACACTGGGATATGGCACCAGATAACGCTAGAAAACTGGTCAATTCAGGGGTGGATATTGCCTTCACTTCGAATGGATTGCAGGAACTGAAGCAATTTCGCAAAAATCTGTCGCTGGCTATAGAGCGTGGTCTGAGTGAAAAAGCCGCCCTGGCAGCACTCACCACAACTCCTGCTAAACACTTTGGCCTGGCCAAAACCCACGGCAAGATCAAAGCAGGTTATCAAGCCAATTTTGTAGTGGTTAAAGGCAGCTATTTTGATGCAACCAACCCGGTGCAATCGGTATGGGCCAGAGGCACCAAGCACGATGTAGACCTCAATTTTAATGATGAATTTGCCGGCAAATGGGATTTTTCCCTGGAGAAGATGCAGGGGCAATTGACCATCAAATCAAGCCCCTACCATACCTCTGGAAAAATCAAGCTGGATACCACCATCATCTCCCTCAATCACTTAAAACTAGATGGCAAACAGATCTCATGGAGTGCCGACCTGTCCAAGACGGAGACTCCTCAGATGATTCGGTTTCAGGGTAACTGGGATAACGGAATGCTTTCAGGAGTGGCGGTTTATCCCAATGCACAAGAACATGAGTGGACCGCTTCCGGTCGCACAGCAGTTGATGCAGAAGCTGAGGCACCCAAAGTCACAACCAGCAATCTAAAATTGAGCTTCCCGGAGGGAGCCTTTGGCTTTGAGCAACTTCCCCAGCAACCCGCATCACTTTTTATCAATGATGCCACCTTGTGGACATCCGGTCCTCAGGGAATTATCCAGAATTGCGACATGCTCATTGAGAAGGGCAAAATCAAGAAGATCGGTAAGAACCTGACCAGTCCCCGTGGCGCACAGGTCATCGAAGCTGATGGAAAGTATGTCACACCCGGCCTGATTGACTCCCATAGTCATACAGCTGGGGCATCCATTAATGAAGGCTCTCAAAGCATTACCTCAGAGGTGCGTATCCAGGATGTCCTGGATCCCGATGACATCAGCATTTATAGAGAACTTGCCGGTGGTCTGACCACCATTCAGGTCCTCCATGGATCAGCCAACACCATCGGCGGACAGAACTCTGTGATCAAATTGCGCTGGGGGTCAGATGCACAAGATTTGATCATGAAGCGAGCACCTCAGGGACTCAAATTCGCTCTGGGTGAAAATGTAAAACAGTCCAACTGGGGCGATAAAAATGTCACCCGCTATCCCCAGACCCGCATGGGAGTGGAACAGGTCTTGAGAGATGCTTTTACACGTGCCAGAGACTACAAATACAATCTGGATAATTACTCCAAAAAATCGAAATGGCGTAAGACACTCACTCCTCCACGCCGCGATTTGGAACTGGATCCCCTGGTAGAAGTACTGGAAGGCACACGTAGGGTACATGTACATTCTTATCGTCAGGATGAGATTCTCATGATGCTCAGAGTAGCTGAAGATTTTGGGTTCACTGTCACCAACATGGAGCATGTGCTGGAGGGTTACAAAGTGGCTGATCAAATGGCCAGACATGGAGCTGGAGCCGCCACCTTTTCTGATTGGTGGGCTTATAAATTTGAAGTCTATGATGCCATCCCCTACAATGCAGTCCTCATGCAGAATGCCGGTGTGCTGGTGTCATTCAAGAGTGATTCAGATGAACTGGCGCGGCGCATGAATCTGGAAGCCGCCAAGGGTATCAAATATGGCGGGATGACTGAGATTGAGGCCCTGAACACGGTGACCATCAATCCTGCGAAACAATTAAAGATCGATAAATGGGTGGGTTCCCTGGAGGAGGGCAAGGATGCTGATTTTGTGGTCTGGAGCCATCATCCCCTCTCAACTCAAGCTAAATGTGAGCAAACCTGGGTAGATGGGAAACGCTATTTCAGTCTGGAACAGAATGCTGAATTACTTGCGTCGGACGATCAAACCCGTCTGGATATCATCCAGAAAATTCTAAATACCAAAGATGAGGACAGACCCGGTGCTTCGCCTGATCCTGGGAATCACAAATTTCAGCAACCCTATCGAGATGATCAAGCATGGGAAGGGGGTGCCAGATGAGATGGATCTTGTGCCTACCATTGATACTGACCTCCTGGATCTGGGCTTCGGATCAGATCCCAGCAGCACCTCAATCAAAACCTATCCTCATCAAAGACGGAATCCTCCACACCATCTCTCATGGTGTTTTAGATGGATTTGATCTCCTGTTCGAGCAGGGCAAGATCACTCGCATAGAAAAGGACATTGCATCCTCTACCGAAATGGAAGTTATCGAGGCTCAAGGGAAACATGTTTATCCCGGTTTGATAGCGGGCATTTCTGCACTGGGTCTGGTAGAGATCTCAGCGGTGAGAGCCACAGTAGATTATGATGAAGTGGGAGATATGACCCCTGAAGTGCGGGCCAATGTGAGTTACAACCCTGATTCAGAATCCATTCCCGTCACCCGTTCCAACGGAGTATTGTTTGTGAATGTCGTCCCCCGTGGCGGCTTGATCCCAGGACAATCCTCTCTGATGATGATGGATGGCTGGACCTGGGAAGATGCCACTCTCCACCACCCCACCGCCATGCACATCAACTGGCCTGATATGTCCATCGATCTGAGTCCCAAAGCTAAGGTCAAGGTATCAGAGCAAGAGGAAAAACGACGCCAGAGGCTCAAGGGTCTGGATGATCTCCTGGACCAGGTCAGGCGCTATGAGGTGAGTCAGAAGGGCACATCGAAAGCTGAGGCTCATGATCTGCGTATGGAAGCGTTGATCCCTTATGTCAAGGGAGAGAAACCATTCTTTATTCACGCCTGGGAAAGTCGCCAGATCAAAGCGGCTGTGAGGTGGTCAAAAAGACAGCAATTGAAGATTGTCATTGTGGGAGGTGGAGATGCCGGGGAACTGACTGGTCTGTTAAAAGAAAACCAGATTCCAGTCATTGTTGAAGGGACACTGCGACTCCCCCGGAGACGCAACAGCAACTATAGCGAATCCTATAGTTTGCCAGCCAGACTCTATCAAGCAGGTGTGGATTTTTGCATTTCTACTGATGGTAGTGGTTTTGCGGCCGCCCAGGTCAGGGATCTACCCAACCATGCTGCCATGGCAGCCGCATTTGGTCTACCTATGGAGGTAGCCTTGCGTTCCATCACCCTCTCAGCAGCTGAGATTCTGGGTGTTGGCGATCGTATTGGTTCTCTGGATGTGGGTAAGGAAGCATCGATGTTCATTGCATCAGGTGATATGCTGGAGATCACCTCCACTGTGGAACAAACCTTTATTCAAGGTACCAAAACCGATATGAATGACCGCCACAAGACCTTATACCGGAAGTATCAGGAGAAGTATAAGCAGTTGGAGAATATCAAAGACTGAGGTTGCTGCGCTCCTAAATCCTCTCAGGGTTTCCCTTTTCATCAGTCATGATTTGATCATAAGTATATGATTGCATCTGTTCCGTTGTGCAAAAGCATCAGGCCTTAACGCCACCAAGCTGCTCCAGTCACCCTCTTATACCAAACGGTGGCACATCTCTTTTGTTTTCAGGTTTAATTCAGTCACCAACAAGCCCAAACACGAGATTAATGTGGTGTTTGATAATAATTATCTTATCTCCAGCCCCTGAAGACGGAGTCTATGGCAAAATGAGGAAATAGGGATTTGACTAGCAGCAGCAAATACAAGCAGGCTTTAAAACACTCGATCTCCGAAGGGAAGTGGTGGTCCGTGATGTGGGGTTTTGGGGACTCCTTTCTGCCGGCCTTTGCTGTTCTCCTGAAAGCCACAACTACTCAGCTCGGTCTGCTGGTTTCCATTCCCCAACTTTTTGGGGCCATTATCCAACTCGGTGCCATCCGTTTTGAAAGCAATCAGGTATCACGCAAGACCATGCTCATCTGGACAACCCTGCTCCAGGGCATCGCCTGGTTCACCTTCTTCCTATTGCCCTGGTCTACAGGAAGTGTACCTGTCCTCATTGCTCTGGCCACTCTCTATGCAGGCTTGGGAGCCATGGCGGTTCCATTCTGGGTTTCCTGGATGGGTGATCTGGTGCCAGAGGAGACCAGGGGAACTTATTTTGGGCGACGTAATCGTATCATCGGCGTGGTAACTTTCCTTGCCCTGGCTGCTGCCGGGCTTATTCTGAATCTAACTTCTAAATGGAATGCCATGTTGGGCTTTGCCCTGTTGTTTTTCATTGCTGGTGCTGCCCGGCTTTATTCCGCCCGTTATTTCAAACTTCAATATGAACCGGAACTGCAGTTAAAACCTACTGACAGCTATGGCATCAAGGATTTTATCCGAGGGATGGGTAAGAGCTCCTTTGGGATGTTCACTATTTTTGTCTCTCTCATGAATGTGGCGGTGTTTATTTCAGGTCCCCTCATGGTAGCCTACTGGCTGCAAATTCTGAATTTCAGTTATTTGCAGATGACCATGCTTATGGGTGCCATCTCGGTGAGCTCCTTTCTCATGATCAGTCACTGGGGCAAACATGTGGATGAATATGGGAATCGCAATATCCTGGAAGTCACCAGCATCATCATCACCCTCTTTCCCCTGCTCTGGTATCTCATCCATTTTCTGGATGGATCCCTGCTGTTTTTAGCAGCACTTGCGATCCAGATTTTGGGTGGTTTGGCCTGGAGTGGCTATAACCTGACACTTGGGAATTATATCTATGATGCCATTGATCCAGGGAATCGTTTGCGAATGACCAGTTATCACAACCTGTTTAAGGGTTTTGGGGTGGTCATTGGGGGTCTTCTGGCGGGATTTCTCTCCAGTACGCCTGTGGGCAACGTCTGGATCAGCAATCATCTCCTGCCCAGCGGGATCATGATCAGTCTGCTTGTATCCTCGGTTGCACGCATGTTGGTGATCAAGGTTTTTATGCCGCGCATCAAAGAGATACGCCTCACAGGTAAGGCTCGCCCACCCCTCTACTATTTTGTGGCCGTCATGCCCTTCCGGGGGCTCAAAGCCGACCTGGTGGTGGGGATCAACCGTACTATTCAAAAGAGCAGGCGCTCCTAAAGCTCGTCATCAAGGCTTGGAGTGTTTGGTTGCCTTCGGGGTTATGCTGTTTCAATTTTCCGCATTTGAACCGTCTCAACATATTCACCTCCAAGATGAAGATGGGTCACAATGACGATCCAATCACCATTTTGTACCTCGCCAGATTCAATTAATGTGGTTTGAGCGGCTGCAATATTGAGCTCAGGTGTATCTGCTGATAATGAGATCAAATATGGGTCCAACCCCCAATAGATCGTCAGTTGATTTAATAATTCAGGTACATCAGTAAAAGCATAGACAGGGGTATCACTTCGAAGCCAGGCAGCATTTCGGGCCATAATGCCTGTTCGAGTAAAGATAATGATGGCCTTCGCTTGAAGTTCATCGGCCATATTTTTACCCGCTTTCATAAGGATCTCCCGTTCATCTTCAACTGGGATATCCTTAACAAAACCGGCACCACCACTCCGCTCTGTCCGCCGGGCAATCGTATCAAAGGTTTGAATGCATTTTTCCGGATACGCCCCTACGGATGTTTCTCCAGACAGCATGATACAATCGGTCTCTTCGTATACTGCATTTGAGACATCCGTAACTTCTGCTCGGGTTGGAGATGGCGCTTCGATCATAGATTCCAGCATATGAGTTGCAACGATGACCGGTTTGCCTGCACGACGACAACGCTTAACAATCCGCCTTTGAATAATGGGCAAATCTTCATAGGGCACCTCGATGCCCAAATCCCCTCGAGCAACCATAATACCGTCTGATTCGGAAATGATCTCATCAAGATTACTCAAACCCACTTGATCCTCTAACTTGGAGATAATACGTTGGTGACCATCGGCTGCTTCAATGATACCTCTTAACTCTCTTACGTCTTTTGCTTCCCGACAAAATGATAGTGCAAAGAAATCTATACCCATATCAATACCGGCCTGGACATCCTTTAGGTCTTTCTCGGTCAGCGGAGGAAGTTGGATGCGAACACCTGGCAAGTTGATATGTTTACGACTACTCAGCACACCTTCTGTTAGCACTTCACACACGAGTTGATTATGTTTCTTCTCCAGCACCTTTAAATGGATCATGCCATTGTCAACAATAACGGTGTCTTCAACCTGAATATCATCGACCAGATGATCATAATTCACATCAACAGATTTGATTTCTTCGCTGGTCTCGCCTCGTACCGTTAAGCCAATTTTCTCACCGGGTTTGAGATTCAAGGCGACAGGTAATTCACCTGTTCGAATGGCTGGACCCTGAAGATCCATCATGACGCCAATTCTCCTGTTATGTTTCTCTGACAACTTTCGAATCAACTCAGTGATTCGTCGGGCCTCTTCTCCTTTGGAATGGGACATATTTAGTCGGGCGATATTTATTCCTGATAGAATGAGCTTCTCTAACATCTCTTCTGAATCTGTTGCTGGGCCGATGGTGGCAATGATCTTTGTTCTTCTCTTATTCATAAATATTATTCTCAATCATGTAAGGCTCTGTTATACCCTTTATTGGCATGTCATACCCTATAACAAGTGGTAGACCTTTGATTTTAAATTAACTGATATCTCATGACTTCATATGTTGTTTTCCTGTAGGGGGCAAGTGGGATTCCCTGATATCAGACCCAGGATTCATTCCTGCCTACTTCCAGGCTCAAAACAAATCAAATGCGGCTTGTTCCCATGCGCTTTCCACATATCTTTGAGTTTACAAACAATTTATTTTCCATTGAGTTGCAGTACTGTGTTGGCGTTATCGCGTAGCACAATACTGAAAGTATTTTATAGAATGTCCCTGATATTATTCAAAACCGCTCTTAAGGAGACGCCATGGTTCATCACATATCTTTAAAACACAAAATCGGATACGGAATCGGGGATATTGGGAGCAATATCTTTATTGTGAGCACGGGGATGTTCCTGCTCTTCTTTCTTACCAACGTTCTGGGTGTGGAACCAGCGCTGGCTGGTTTGGCTCTGCTTATCCCTAAGCTCTGGGATGTGATCTCGGATCCCATCATGGGCGCTATTTCCGATGCAACCCACTCCCGTTGGGGACGGCGGAGACCCTACCTCCTGTATGGCTCTTTACCCTTTGGACTGGTTTTCTTCCTGCTGTTTATTGCACCTCATACCCAGTCGCAATTCACTACTGCTCTTTGGGTCGGTTCCCTGTTCGCCCTGAGCTGTACGGCATTTACTGTTTACAATATTCCCTATTCCGCCATGGTTGCAGAAATGACCGATGATTACAACGAACGTATGTCCGTTACCTCCTTTAGGATGGTGGGATCTACTATCGGCGTCCTCCTGGCTGGCGGTCTGGCCATACCCCTGGTGGAGTTGGGCGGTGGTGGCGAGGCTGGCTTCCGCGTTATGGGGCTCATCTTTGGTATCCTGATCAGTCTTTTCTGCGTATCGGCATTCTGGGGTACCCGGGGCACGCGGATGATTCAAGTGGAAAAAGCAAGCATGTCGGTTAAAGAGCAGCTGAAGATTGCCTTCCGAAACACGCCCTTCAAACGGCTTATGTCCATGTATGCTCTACAATCCCTGGCTATCGGAATTCTTATGGCCGGGCAAATCTATTATGTGAAATATGTCATGGGCATGCCGGAAACGCAGGTGGGAATTGTCTCAGCAGTCCTGTTTATCACCGCCATTGTATTTATTCCGGTCTGGGTCAAGATCGGTGTAAGGATCGGAAAAATCCGAGCCTATAAATTTGGAATCGCTATCCTGGTGATCATGCTCTTTTCTTTGCTCTTCACCCAGCCACAGCAGCCCCTGTTATTTTTTATACAGATGTTCGTTCTGGGCATCGGATTTTCCAGTTTTCAACTCTTCCCTTTCTCTATGCTGCCGGACACCATTGAATTTGATGAACTCCAATCCAGATTGCGACGCGAAGGAGTCTTCTCTGGGGTGTGGGCCAGTGGTCAGAAGACAGCCTACGCCGTGGGTCCCAGTCTGATTGGATTCACGCTTTCATTGACAGGCTTTGTGTTGACTGGAGATCAGCCGGATAGCGTGGTGTGGGGTATTCGAGTGATCTTCTGTGTGGTTACAGCGGGCTTGTTTTTACTCAGCCTGATTCCATTCAAGTATTATGATCTCACAGAGAGCCGTTTTGCGGAGATCAAGGCGGAGATCAAATCTACTGCTGCGGAGATGACCGAAAAGAGCTGAAGTATTTCATGCTCTGGCTTTCTTGGTCAAGACTTTTTTCTGTGAAGCCTGTGAGGTCTTGGAACCAAATGGCCTATCCCTTAATTATGTTTTGAATCTTTTCTTTGAGTCCTGGAATACGTGCTTGACTGGCTGTGTCTGGAAGTAAATGACCTGGAAGGACGTCCAGGAAATATGGATTTGAATAAAGTTGATCCAACTCATGCTTGAGATAGGCACGAAGCTCTTCTGCAGACTCCAGAATCTCATCCACGATCTCCCTTCTTCCATCAAGAACTGTAATAATATCCTCCAGATCATGGCTTCCTAAAAAGTCAGCTGCTCCTCTCCCCTTAAATGCTTCAATCTTTGTTGCAATGAAATGTGGTGCAGAAGCAATTTTAATTTGGAGAGCTTCTCCAATGCGAATGAGCTTGGCTTTTTGTATTGTATCAGAATACCACCGGTTACTAAAACCTAAAATAGAAGCATCCGTCGGCATTACATCAATAGGCGTAGAATCGAGCAGCCATCTGCAGAGCGGTTGATCCTCGCCTGTAGCATTTTTAAATCCCAACATACGTAGCTGGTCTTCCAGACGATAATACTCCATATGCGATCCTATTTCTATGATTACATCAATATCGATGGTGGAGCGAGCTTCCGGTTGTGCCTCATCTGTCAACAAAAAACTTGTAATGGCTCCCCCAATAAAAACAACTTCATCGAGCAGAGGTCCCAATTGAGTCGCTACGCTTTGCAGTATGCTAAGATTTATTCTCTCATTCATTATTTGCTCAAGCCTAGACGGCGCTCGAGGTTATCAATCGCTTTGTTGCGCTCCCGAGCACGCCCCCCTCGAACTGCATCAACCAGGGCTAAAAGTTCATACAGCCCTGAATCTTTTTTGGCTGCCTCAGGTACGGATTTATAAAGGGGTGAGAACTCATAGCCTCTTAGTTCACCATCCGGCGTGGGCCAGACGGGGTTTTCCCCAGCATCAATAAACTCTGAAGATAGTGGAGCAGCGGCTGATCCAGTTGGCATCCCACGCGTCGGCCCTCCTCTATCGGGAGGAAATGCATATCTGATCCCATGTTTCAGAAATTCGAACAAGGCCTGTTTGATGGGACGACGTTGGCTGGGATCGAAGAGGCCGGAGTGTATGGCTCTTTTAATCCCGGCATGAACTTCAGCAGGGCTCATCACCAATTCATAGGCAAGTTGATTGTAGCTCCAGCGCTCAGATTCCTGGCTAACGAGTTTGAGGAGTATGACAATATCTTGTGGCTTTAGCATCATGTTATATTTTATTCGCGAATCGCGAATATGTCAATGACTTTTTACAGCTCTGTATATTTCCTTGAATTACCTTTTGATTTGCTCACGGGGTATTTCTCAGCATTGAGTTTCATTTTTTTGAGAGCGGCTTCAATGGGATCAATACTGGTGACATCACAGAATCGCAGTAGGTAAACCAATATATAACCAACCTCATTTTCAACTTCTTCGCGTTTTTCCTCAACTTTAGTTGCGGATTTTTCAGTGGGAGTCCAGAGTAGGATCTCCTGGAGTTCGGAGACTTCAATCCCTAAGGCAATGGCCAGATCTTTTGGGTTGTGGAATTGTTCCCAGTCGCGGTCTTAGGCAAAATTTTTTATTTCAGATGAGAGCTTTTGTATATCCATGGAAAGATTCTCTTTATAATCAGTTTTGTTTAACACGCGCCATCATAAGCTCAGCCATACTAACTGAAAAGGGTCGGCCAAAATTTCTTCCTTCAGGAAAATTGTTCAATTGCTCTACATCCCAAATACTATTGCCAAATACGTTCTGTTCAACTGGTTCAAGAGAAAACACAAAATACTGTTCCTTGGTTGGCGTTCTAGTATATTCCATTCTGGCTAATTCTGCTTTTGAGACAAGTCTGGGGTCAGAACTGACAATTCTCCAGAGATTGCGCGTGATAGTTTCTGATCCATATAATAATAGATAATTTGCACCTAATTCATCCTGCCCATACTTCAAAGGGCCACTCTGTTCATCTACACGAATATTGTAAAGTTTCTTTTCTTTTATCCAGCCAAGCTGATCTCTATGATAATATCCAATGAGGACTGATTCGTCAGCTATCGGCCTTACACGAGTTCCATTGTAGGTTTCTGGTAATGCTTCAAAGACTCTCGATGATGGCGGATCTTTGTGTACATCATAAACGCGATAGGACAACTCTTCCCTCTGGGAAGCACGATCTGCAAAATGTTCAACAACTTCCTTTAAAAATTCACGAAGAGGCTCCATATCCTCGCCGCTGGCAGAAGGTGCAATAGGAAATGCACCTAGCCCCGGGATTATTTCGTGAAAACCTTGTTGCCTGTATGCCTCAGTTCCGGGATATAAAACATAGGCACCAGCAGTTCTCCGAATGGCATCCTTGTAGGCGTGCATTTTTAATAAGTCTGCACGCTTATAGGTGCCTTCTTTCTGTTCTCGCTTCTCCGCATTCAATTCATCTTCCAGTTTTTCTTCTGATAGCACTTCACCTTCTGGTGAGAGTAGATTGTTTAATCCTTCGATTTTATACTTGGCATCAAAGTGGATATGTACAATCAGTTCCTGCCTCTCTGCTTCTATCTCAGTGAATTCTGCCGGCCATATGGAAAGCGTATAATCAGGACGCATCTGCTTGGTCCAGCTACCGCTTGCTGGATATTTCGCTTTTCCAAAAGTCCGGTTGTAACTGAATTGTACTTCAAGTTTACGTTCTTTGTGAAAATAATGTCCTTTCACAGGAAAATGTCTGCCTGATTTAAGTGTCAGGCCAAAACCATCATCTGTAGGTTGTATTAAATCTTTTGTCGCAGCAGTCTCAATCGAAAAGATTTCCTTAACCAGGTACAAAAGCTTAAAAAACAGCCAGTATTCATATAGCGTGGCCACATCCCGTTTACCGGCTTGATACTCATCATCCAATGTCTCCCAAATAAGTTTGGCCGCCAGATCGAACATAAGCCAGACTCTCAGAATTTCCCGGTAGCCCTCTTTTCGTTGAAGAACTGGACTGTTAAGCGGAATAGAAGTTAAATCGGAGACTTCTCTAAACATGGTATGATTCAGATACTCATCAAAGCGTTCCTCGAGAGATTTAGCTTCCCCATGGATTTGTGGTAGTTTATCCACTCCGTCGTACTTCTTCTCAACCTGTCTTCTGACCAGACTACAGAACTGACCAAATTCCAGCAAGGCATACTTGACAAATCTGTTCTCTGGGGTGTCAAGTGTATCGATTTTGACTTCTGTTGTTAATTTTGATGGGATAGATGCCATCTTCGACCGTAACGGATGATCTTCAGGAATAGGGATTCTATCGTTTCTTGAGGCCAATTGTCTTAACTGTTTCGGTAAAATCCGCCGAGAACGACGAATATCATGTTCCTCAACTCGACGACTCCAAGTACTCACAGGCATTGCAATAACACGATGAACGGCACTTTGAAAAATCTTAGAATCGACAATAGTTTTTACAAAGGCAAAACGTTGATAAAGGGTAGTGGAATCGCCCTCATAGTCTACAGAAAATCTCTGGGTGACCGGTGAAGAGTGAACCATCAAAAGCTCAGTACACTCACCCGTAATATCTTCAAGCATTTTGCGATAATCAGAACGATAGTCTGTTTTTACAGAGCGTATTTCGATTGCAATTTCGTCAACTTCTTGCCCATTTTTAAGAACGGGAACTGCCAGTCTCCCAACATATATGCCAGGCACTATTCGACCTGTGTGTGTTTGACTTTTTCTTTTGGATTGTTTTACGATGCCCCTGGAAGTTATTCCTAATGTATAATCTGGCGGCAAGGCATAATCGTAGGAGCAACCTTCCTGAAGTTGAACCCGCTCTTCACCATTATCTCGAGCATCCTCCTGGGAGAGTTCAAGAAGTGTTGAAACATCACCTTCAGGGATAATCGAAAGAACCCCCCCATTAATAATGGGGATCCTAACTTCAGCACCCTTATCGGAAGTCATAATTTAGGCTTCTGCGTAGCTCGTAAAACCATCATCCCTAACACGTGTGTACATTCGTTTCAGCTTTTCGTAAGAGAGTGGGTACTTAATGTCGCTGTCTTCTTCCTGTTCATGGAAAGCGTCCCCGGTCTGATCCACCAGACAGAGCTGTCCAATACTCCATAAAATTTTCTCCAGTTTCTTTCGTGAACCATGAAGTTTGGGCAATAGCTTCTGCATGATTACAGCATCAATAATTTCAGTGTCATTCATTTCACCATCAGCCAACTCAGTACACACTGAAATGAATCTATTGATCTCAGCGGCTGTTCTATAACCAAACTCGGCACCAGCCTCCTGGAGCTTACTGAAGAAGGGGATTAGAATTGCATCAAGGCTAGGGGCTGGTGGGAGCCTTGTGTTTGCTTTTGCTACAAAATCCTGCCCCATGGAGGCACCTTTTCCTTTGATGGAGTTCATATTCAAACTCTCAGGCATTTTTAAATAAGATTCCATTTCAGTCTCTTTAATACGGAATTCTAGGACGTTTGCACGATCTAGAACTTTAGGACTGAACATATATGTGGTTTCATCAATATTCACAGTGCCAATGATAAACAAATTTGGGGGTAATGAAATTTCCGCTGGAACATCACAATCTATCCACTCATCCCCTTCAGGGTGAAGTGTAATTATTCTGTGAACAGATTCCATTGCAGATAGGAAGTCAGCGAAATAGCGCTCCACATGAGACATATTCATTTCGTCCAAGATTAAAAAATAGGGTAGACTTGGATTTTGGGTAGCGTTAAGAATTAGATCTAAAGCGCCATTATCCGGTTTTACATACTTACCCGAATCTAGTGCATTAGGATAACCAAGTAGTGGTTCGCGATTTGTCCAGTCAGAACCTACAGCTATCAAACAATATTGACTTGAAGATTCAGAAATCCAGATTGACAATGCTTCTGCCATTTTTGTTTTGCCAGAACCAGAAAGGCCCGTGAGAATAATAAACGGTTTCGTGAGGTGGGATGCAACATACCGATGCAATAGAGAGAGAGGAAACCATAAGTGAGCTTTTTTTAGTGATTCACTAAATTCGTAAAGTTTTAGCGGTATTTGTTTTAGCCTAGATTCAATGACCGCTGGCTCTTTCTCATTTGAAGATTTGAGGTCTAATGTCTTATAGAATTCAACTAATTGAGCAAGGTCATTCTCAACCTCATACGCGGAAAGGTCATTAGGTTTATAAACACGATACACTAAGGAATCTCCATATTTATAAGGTTCTTGCTTATATTCCCTTAAAAATAGTGTTGAAATTGTTTCTACGGACGAGTCTAGATGCCAAGAATTTTTGGGAGGATTCGTTGCGGAAAGTCCATATGCAAGGATTAAGATATTTTGTTTTTTATAGTATAGGAAAACAGGATAAATACCATTTTTCACTTCTTGACCATCTCTAAAGAATCCCAGCCAAGGAACCTTAGAAAGACCCCCAGCCCCAAATCTTAGTTTGACAGTTAAGTCCAAAAACGTTTTTGGGTAATCTTTGGTAGTTTGATCTTCTGTTTTTGCTTGTTCAACAAACTTTTTGACAAAAAAGAACATCTTGTCTGGGCCAAACTTTTCCCATAATTCTTTCCCATAGCTAATAATATCTTGGTGTTTGGGCTGGTATTTGGAAATAATCCTATACATCTCACTACTAGTCAATTCCCCCTTCCCATTCTCACCATAAAATTCTATAATTCTTACAAGCACGTCCTTCATAAATATTGGCACAATGAGCTTGGGGTTATAATGAAATGCCACTTTCCATTTAAAAACATGTCCTAAGTCTACTTTATCAATATTTTGGAACTCTCCCGATACAGCAGATTCGGCAATGTCCACAATCATCGCGCGGACGGTAAAAAAAGCTTCCTTTGCATCTGCTCCATATCGAGTGTGCCAGGCATAAATTCCATCTGTTGAATACCCCGACCTTGAGACTTTTTTGGACGTATCCTTGCGCTTGTAGATTCCAAACTTGTAAGCTGAACCGCCCCACATACTACCAACTTTGTCTAACCTTGATTCTAGCCACCTACAAAAAGAATCGTCATCTCCAACATTTGTATATTCTTCAAGCTTCATGTTCTTGAGTCGTGCAATTGGCCAAACGTCCAAAAATTCATCCAATAATGGCCTATATTCTTTAAGTAGTGCCATGTGCCCCCTCTTTCGATTTATTAAGAATATGCTTCAATTAAATTTGATATGCCCGTGTTGTGCTATTGCTAGTTGTGGCGTTCTTCTGATATTGTATCTACCATTTGTATGTCTCGGAATGTAAGTATTAATGATTTTTTTCAAACTCCTCAGATACGATTGAGGTAGTATGGTCTTTAGTTTGAAATTGATCTAAGACAGTGTTCATTTTCGAACCAAAATCTATTGGGGATACTATTCTTTTGGGTCGGTTTGAATTACTTCCTAGATTATCAAACTCATTTTATTGAAATATCTATGATCATTTAGCACGTCATTATCCTGAATGGGGAGTTTTTATGAAATTACGTCTGAAGCCTTTAAGCATTTTTCTTGCTGTTATTCTATTGGGGTGTCAGTCTGAATCCAAATCAAAACCATTGTTTCAGTTCGCCTTTCTCACAGATATCCATGTTCAACCTGAACGAGATGCTGTGGAGGGGTTTCGTAAGGCAATTGACCATACCAACCGTCTTAAACCTGAATTTGTCATTACCGGGGGCGACCTCATCATGGATGCTCTGAGTCAAAGCAAGGGACGTTCAGATTCGCTCTACCAGATCTATGCTGAATTGAGCCAGGGGTTCGACATGCCTGTCTATAACACCATGGGGAATCATGAGGTTTTTGGTCTGTATAAAGACAGTGGCATTGCACCTGATCATCCAGAGTATGGGAAACAGATGTATCTGAACCATATGGGAATGGAGCAACCCTATTATTCTTTTGATCATAAGGGCTGGCATTTCGTGATCCTGGATGCCATTGGCTTTACTGAGGATCGCCGTTACATCGGTGAGATCGATTCAATTCAGCTTGAGTGGTTGCGGGAAGACCTTAAGACCCTTGATAAAGAAACTCCCCTGGTACTCTCAACTCACATTCCCCTGGTTTCAGTGGTACCCCAATTGGTGGGAGGAGGCCAGGCCAATGCCGGTGCAGGATATCTGGTTACCAATACTGATGAACTGATGAAGATCGTCAAACCCTATAATCTGAAATTGGTCTTACAGGGTCATCTACACCATGTTGAAGATGTGTATTTTAATGCTACTCACTTTGTGACAGGTGGAGCGGTATGTGCGAGATGGTGGCTTGGTCCACAAGAAGGCATGGAGGAGGGCTTCATGATGTTTGAGGTCTTTCCAGATAGTATCAGCTGGAGTTACATCGATTATGGCTGGGAAGTCATCCAGGAGCAAATTGACGTATAGATTCTTGAACCAATTGATTGACTATGAACTGGTAACAAAGATAATTTAGGATGATAGTCTTATTAGGTTTTGTTTTTTCCATTGATAGGCAGGTGATTTAGAGATTCTCTCTGCTAGTTCACTCCTAACGAGTAATTCAAGATCTATCTCTCCAGTAGCGTCAAATTCTTTGAAACTATCTAATTCTGTCTGATTCAGATTGGTTATTGAGTTAATAACTTTTTTTGCCCCATCCTTCATTGTCTGCATTTCTGGATGATCACCTCGAATTAACATAGGCTGTAGATTCCGTTGCACTTCTCCCGGGGTGACTTGATCCCATTTTGGCGGTAAAAGATCTGCATGAGACTCACTGGCTGTCAACAATGCATACAGAAATATCTCATGTAGCATATTCTGATCTAGTTCAACTCCCAATTCACTGATTCTATACAAATCATAAAGATCCCGAGCAGTATATCTGGTTAGAAATGCTCTGGTTTTCCCTGCAAGTAATTCGATAAGGTTGAGGGTTGGGAAGGATAGTTTTTCGCCCCACTTATTGAATTCAAGTATGTCTATATCTAATATTGTGATTCGTTCGATAAAGTTAAGATCAAGCTTTAATGCGTCTGGACCTCCATGAAGAGTTATATAGCCCAGCTTGTACTGAAGAAGTGCATGGGACTCTCTTGTTTGCTCCACATTGTATTCTGTAGAAAACACTTTCGGAATAATTGACTCAATGTTCCTACGTGCTACTAAAGCTTGGTCTCTTTCTAATTCACCCATGTAATTGAGGTCAACATCAACCGATAACCTTGGAATTTCTAGATGAAAAAAATTCAGGGCCGTACCTCCTTTTAGTACAAACTGGTCTTTCAATAGCGGGTGAGAATTAAATACTCTCAAAACATCAAGGAGCCTTAAAGCCTTTTCCAGCGGACCGAAATGAAATTGGGTTTGGTCTGCTAGCTCATCAAGTTCGTGCTTGGTATATTCTAACATAATTAATAATCCCTACGGTTTCTGAGCGTTTTAGGAATCATCAAGTTCCACCGAGAATCGCGGTAATTACCACTTCGCTTTGAGGATATTAAGTAAACCGGGTCCAGTGGTCTTTTCTTTTGCATACGGTTTAGCTTTTCAGGCCTAACAAACCATTGGTCTTGTTTTTGTTCAAGCAACCACCCGAGCCTCATCTCCATGCTAATTGATGTATAGTAAGAATCTACGTATTGCATAAGTTTGCTTAGATCAAGCCAGCTAACCCCTTCTAAGCTCCTTAAAAACTCATCTATACCCATATATCGATCTGAGTGTTTTAGTCCTTCTAATACAGTTCTTTCCGAATCCAAGACTTGGACTTTAACATCATCAACCACCTTTTTTGTCACCCCAAAATCAAGATTTTCTCGAAAATATTTATACGTTTTCCCTTGATAGTTGAAACTACGTGGAACTTTTTTGTTTTTTAAACTCACAGCTATCTGTATTTGAGATGACTCGCTGTACGCTTCCCCTCGAATAGCCATGGCAGAATGAAAAGCTATTACTGCATCATTCTCTGACCGTGATGCTACCAACCAAGGAGAGATTGAGATCTCCCTTTTTCCCCACTCATTTGGCTGCCGCAAATAGAGCAGTCCAGGTTTTATGCGTTGAGCTTTACCGCTAGCCACTAACCATTTTATTGAGCCGTTAGTCTTTTCTACATTTCCAGAGAAAAAGCGTATGATTTCTTTACGGCGTACAACTTTATATCGCTTGAATTCCTCATATACTTCTATCATTGTATAACATTCCCCTTTTTAGGTAATAATCACATCCCAATATAGCTTGTATCATACATGGATGCATATGATCATTTTAGGTAATTATTGTTACCTAAAATTTACATTGTCATACAATACTTCAGTAATTAACAGGATTAACAGTCAATTTTTCTTCCCAAATGGGGATAATATGCGATTATTTAGGGCGATAATCGGGATGATATGCGAATAAGGATGTATTCATCTTTGTGTGTATCGTTCAGATTTATTCTAAATTTCGTAATTATTCTGATGACAAGATTCGATACAGTTAACGTACATTATGTCGAGATCTCCCATGTTGCTGTGGAAACCTTAATACAATGCAAGCCCCCCAGTTTATTGGAGGGCTTGCAATCTATGAATGTAGATTCTTCTCTACTTCAAGTAAATCATCTTAATGGTTTTTGAGTAATCTCCAGTAGTGATACGGGCAAAGTACATACCAGTACTTACCTGATTTCCTGCCTCATTGGTACCCTCCCATCGGACTTGATACCAACCAGCAGCCTTGCTTTCGCGCACTAACCCTTTTATTCGACGACCTGAAGAATCATAGATATCCAGAGATATCTCACTTTGTTCTGGAATACCATATCGAATTGTTGTTGTCGGGTTGAAAGGATTCGGGAATGCATCCTGCAACTCATACTGCTCAGGTATATTAACCAAATCTACATCAACAACGGTGAGAGGCGTGGATCCTCCTCCGTCACAGTCCGTTCCAAAAACTGAAGCATAGCTCATGACCAGGGTAACCGTAAATTGCTCATCCTGGCTATAGCGGTATGTTGGTGTTGCTTCTGTTGAGCTTCCAGAATTATCACCAAAATCCCAAGCATAGGTCAGCTCATGTCCAGCCATCCAGCTGGCATCTGCAATAAAAGTATACTCATATCCATCAATGCTGATAAGATTTGCAGCAATGCTATTGATCACAATCGGTGTAACCCCCAAACCCTCAACTGCAGAAGAAGCGGAGGACAAGCCGCAGTCATTCTCAGCTTTCACATAATAACTGTGTGAACCGCTGACTATATCCGAGAAAGAGGGGGTAGTCACATCATTGATATAACTCCCATCTCTGAATAGTTGGTAATTGGTTGCCCCTTCAACCAGATCCCATGTGAGAGTGATTCCTTCACACTCATTTACGCTGGCAGTTACATTCACTGGCGCTCCAGGCGCTGAACCTGATACGCCTGTATCACTATTCGAATTCCCAGACGTCCCACACGTATTTTCAGCCTTCACGTGGTATGTATGGGAGCCACTTGTCGCATCAGGGAATTGTGTTGCCGATATTGTAGCCACCAATGCATTGTCCTTGAAGACTTGATACTGTTCAGCTCCTGCTGCTGCATTCCATTCTACCACAATTTGATCACATCCCGTGTCGCTGGCCACTAATCCTGTTGGGGTATCCGGTGATTGAAGACCTGACCCATTGTCAGAAATTGAGTTGTCAGATTCACCACACTGGTTTACTGAACGGAAATGATAGGTGTGCTCCCCAAAAATGTAATCAACATAAGGTGAGGTTCCATCCTCAGCCAGATATTCTCCATCTCTATAAATATAGTAGGAGGAGGCACCATCCATCTCTGAATAACTAATGGTTATCTGTCCGCACTCATCATTGCTGGCAGCCACCACAGACGGTGAATCGGGAGCTGAAAGTGCAATTCCAATATCTTCAGACGAGCTTCCTGACTCCCCACAATCATTGATGGCCTTTACATAATATGAATGTGAGCCGTCGGTTCCATCGATGTAAGGAGGCGAGCCATCTTCGGCAAGATAAGCTCCATCTCTATAAATATAGTAGGAGGAGGCAGATCCCGAGGTGTTCCATAAAATGGTTATCTGACCACACTCATCCGTGCTGGCTGAGACACCGGTCGGGGTCGAGGGTAGGTCGCAGGCTGCATCAGTATCAAAATAAATATCCCAGTCTGAACTTGATCCGCCAACCCAGGCCACCATGGCCTGATTCTCATCATCAGCACACACAGCTACAAAATCATCATTGCTTGCATTGGATGCATCCGCGATAGTAGTTGCACTACTCCAACTAGACCCCGTGTCAGAATTACGGTACCTTATTGATCCGGCTTCATAAAATGCAACATGAAAGTTGTCTCCTGCTGCTGCAAAAGGCATAGCATATATATCGGCTAACCACTCCATAGTGGTGCTTGACTCGAGTGATTGATTTGTAACCCAGGTGCTTCCGTCTGACGTCCGTGCATAATAGATGTCATAATCACTTGGGGAATAGGCATAGGTGTAAAATACTACGGCTTTGTCATCGATATCTGAAACAGCAATCCGGGGATACATATAATCGTTGGTTGATCCGGAAATCAGGATTGGTGAAGCCCATCCCAAACTCGGAGTACCATAGGCTGAATTAGATTTTATAAGCTTTATTTTCCCTGGTATGTCATCATCCTGATATGCGATATATAAATTACCGTTCCCCCAGCCGATATCCACATTCTGTTTAATTCCATCTAGAATGAATGTCGGCTCTGAAAAGCTTGCTCCATAATCGGTAGATCTGGAATACCAAATGTCATCTTGAAATAAATCTTCTTCTACCCAACAGACATAGATATAATACAGGTTGTCAGTATCCAGTGCTACTTGGGGTCGAATATTATCATTCCCTACCCCTCCCTCTAGAGTATTAAAAACATAGTTACCACTGTCAAAATTTTTCACATATACCTTTGCTGCACCAGTGGAAGTATAATAACTAACAACGATCGTATTCTGATTGCCATTACCGATAGCAATATCAGGGAAAAAAGCATCATAACTGCTGCTGCCAACCGTCCAACCTGGCTCCCAAGTCTCTCCATCGTCAGTACTATATTTGATATGTATTTTAACTTCAGAATAGCTATAGTCTTCATAAGCGACATATATGTCACCATTTTCTCGTCTAGCCATAGAAATGGCTTTTTGGTTGTCGGCACCATTGTCAATCATTCCATCATCATCCCAACGCAAGCTCTCGCTGGTCACAATAATTTCCTCATCTTCATTGGTTTGGATCCACCTGTAATCATGACGGTCAGGAGTGATAACTGGACTATGTTCTATTAAGCCTGATAATCTTGATTCGATTCTTCTTGTTCCTGTCTCATCACCCATTTTTTTTAAGACCGCGAGTTCTTCACTTTCAAGCTGAATGGCTTCAGATGACTGAAAAACCTCAAAAGATACAGTTCCGGGCTCAAGAGCCTGTTTTTCTGTTCCCATGAGAGCTAAATTCAAAAACAGACATACAACGATTACAATTAATAGTGTCGTTTTCCGCATTGTACTTCCTCCTTAGTTTGCAATAAAGATCACTTACTGTTCTGCCTAGGAGCACGGAGGAATTTTTCAGAATTTCTGATCAAAGCGTTGCTTGATTGTGAAAGCCAACCTGAGAAAAGGTGAGGTTGGCTGGTGTTATGAGTGGTGTTTCTTCCTGGTGGTGTAGTTAATTAATCCTGAACGGTTTTAACTGCCATCCCGATCCATTCCAGTAATTAATCTGTTTGATGGAATCTAAATATGAATGATTCGGGAAATCTTGAAATATTGAATGACCTATCAGTTTTTCATATTCTGCATAGAAGTTGTCACCCAATGCGACACGCTTCATGTTCAGGTTATAATCAAAATAATAGTATAGTCCGTTATCCCGGAAACCATCACCGGTTCTAACCAGTATATTACCATTGTTATTGGGGTCTAAACCTTTTGGGGCTTGATGGACAGAAGAGCCTGGTATTTGCATAAAATGAGTGCCCTTGAGGAGTAAATATTGTCGCAAACCTCGAGGGTTTTCAAAATCTAAACGATAATGGGCGCGGCTCTGTGGAGATACTGCGGAAAAGTTTCCGGGATCAAACACTGCTAACCCAGCTCGTTTATACTCATTATTGTACAAAGTAACGAGAAGATCCAGCGTATCATTCTGGTACAGATCTAGGACATCAATATCGATAAAATGACCTGCATTGTAAAACCATGCTAATCTCTCACCCTCCGAGTTCAAAACAGTCAACACAGATGGGAACCAGGGTGTGTTGTTAATCATAGCGATAATTTCTTTCGAGCCATCCCCATTAATGTCAGCGAGTTTTATTCCCCCCACATTGAAGGTGGAGTAGATTGAGTCATTGATCACCAGGGAATCTGGAAAAACGCTCCAGCTATTTACTCCATCTCCATCAAGAAATTGAATGCTCCCGGATAGATGCTCGAAATGTTGTTCTAATCCGAGAATAACATCCTTTTTTCCATCTGCGTTGATATCCTCAATCAATAATGTTTGATTTGTTCGATGATCAGCAGTGTTACTAATCTGTAAATGCTTGAGGTCAATGGGGACCCCAAAATCATGCTCCCAGCGTTTCAATCCTAATTCATCAACAGCATATATGCGAGTTCCAGAGGCTTTGACCCCTTCAACGTTGTATGGAAAAATGTACCAGATAAAGTAAATGGAAAGCATAGTTAAAATCAGCAGGATGACTCTGTGGTATATGTTATTTTGCTTCAATTGCCGCCCGAACCACGATTGCCAACTGATAAGCTTGTGTTCAACTATAGCACTGTTTTCTTTTACCTGCTTGAGATCATCCACCGACACGACCTCATCAAGGATATAAGCTTGGTCTTCGAATGACTCTGATGAGAACCTTGTGTTGTAGTGTGGTGCAACCAAAACGGTAAATGGAGAGTAGCGAAATGCATTTAGTTTTGCAGGAAAAGTTTGTTTTGAGACGCCTCGCACTTTTCCGTCCAGTCCCAAGCCCCCCGTGTAAACCACGTGATTTCTTAAACAATGCTGCTTTCGCTGCCCAGAGAGTTGTTCTAATTGAGCTAGGATTACCAGCGCCATTCCTAGTCCAAATGATTCTCCCGTGTAAAAGAATTCTCTCTGGGGAAAACCAAAACTAATTTGCACTCCTGGTCGCTTCTTATCACCGAACCTCAGTGCTGCTTTTGCTGCCAATAGTGCATCTAAGGCTTGATCATAAAGCTGATCACCTGGTTGTATTGGATGATTGTTAAAAAGTAGTATGTCCGCTGATGTGTTCTGGTCCAGAATATTTACTTCAACGCCAAGAGGTTGAATCGTTGCCTCGGGCAGGGCTGCTTCCGGAGTGGTAAAAGTTTGTTCAACCAGTGGAATCCAGACGGCTTCTCGAGAACACCCCGCGATCCTGTTGATCCAATCCTTATGAGTTAATTCAAATAGCTCCACTTGTGGCTTGTCTGCTTTTTTTAGAAGCTCCACCAGCCTGGCGAGTTGTTCCAGGGGAGCTAAACTTGCATCAAGCTTCCTGGGAATTGCGAGAGATAGGAGTTCAAACACCTCTGCATACATCCCAGCATAACACAGGTGCCTAATGCGAGTTTGTTGAACCAATTCAAGGGTGTTTTCAAACTCTTGCTCCCGCAAATGCTTGATTCCAGCTCTGGATATTTCCATGCCAATTGTCTGGATGGCTTCCAGGTATGAAGGACTGCGGTATGCCAGGTTAGATTCTGACAAAAGAGAAAAAAAATTTTCATAGCTCTCTTGGTAATACGATAAAAAAACCGCCTGTTCAGGTTGGGCTTGCAGGGACTGATAAAAATTTATAAACAGACTTAGCTGAGACCGCTCACTGAGTCCATTATTTATTTGATAGGAAAGATCCTGGTACCGGCGTTCAATTTGATTTAAGGTTAATACCATCTCAGGTTCTTTTTACGAGTTGCTATTGGCTTATGGAATTATACGGCAACCAGCCCATTCCATCCCAAGTCTGAATCTTATTTAGGGATTCATAAATATATTCTCTTGTATAATCGTCGTAAATATGGGTCCCGTGAAAATTAAGATAATTATCAACCAGATTGTCTGTCAGCTCAGCTCCTATATAGTTGAGCTTTTGGTCAAATTGATAGATCACATAATAGCCCATGGCTTTATTCCTTACCGTGACGTTGAATTCTGAACCTGTGATATCAATATCGTGAATGGAAAAATTGCGACTTTTCTTTGCAAGATCAATCCAGCTTCCTTTGGGGAACCTTAAATAGCTGAGATGCTCAGCCTCTGGTGAGTCTGCGTGTGTGTATGCATCTTTTTCTTGAGGACTGTGTCCCGACACCTTAGACAACTCCAACACACCTAAAACAGCATCTCTTGTCTCATTGTTTGTACCTCCGAAGACCAGGTCTAAGAGACCATCTCCTGAAACATCAATAAAATTAATATGGTTTACATGACCAGCATGAAAATAGGTGCTAATGATCGTCCCTGTTTTAGAAATCAGCATGACTTTGGAGGGATACCAGGGGTGATGATTAAACACAGCTAAGATCTGTGCCCCCTGGCTTACTCCGGGAATGGGTTCAAGCTTACTGATGATATAAGGTGGCGGATAAGCCTCATCTCCAAATTGGCTTGCTGCCCCGCAATCTGTGTCCCATAGTATCTTCCCTTGAGAACTCAAACAGATCAAGTGCCCACCATATTCCTCGTTTTGACTAACTAAAGAATAGATGATTTCATTTAAGCCATCCTTGTCCAGATCTTTGACAATCGTCTTCACCCGATCTTCATTTATTTCCGATTCTAGACTTTTAAGCTGTTCAGTGGGGAAAACCTGATGCGTCCATAATATTTTCTCGCGGCTATTGGTGGCGGATAAAATGTTATCCTTCAAACTGATGGTTACAGGGTTAAGATCCCTCGAGAAAAACCATAGGCTCCACCCCACAGCAAGAGTTAGCACGAGACTAATTAGTACATGAAATATCTGACTTTGCCGTAAGTGTGCCCGTGACCAACTCTGGAAACTGATGCGTTTTCGGCGGCAAACCCGATCATCTTTGAGTATCGCTTTGAATCCTGGCGCAGGAAGAGCACCTTTCCCTTGTGAGTGGTGTTCTGAGGCTTGGATGACACTCTTGTTAACCTGTGGATATACGAGAGTCTCAAAAGGGGAATTTTTAAAAGCTTCCTGTTTCGCAGGCAAGCTTGCTTCAGAAATGCCTCTGATCTGACCATTAATGTCCACTCCCCCAGTAATCACTGCATTTTTAAGCAGCCGGTGTTGGGTCCTCTGTATGGTCACTTTCTCCATCTGGGCCAGCACAACCATACTCATACCGAGACCAAAGGATTCACCCGTATAGAAATATTCTTTACTGGGGAAACCGAACATGACTCTGAAAAATGGTGTTTTCCTGCCTGGCTTGGACCTGAGTTGTTTCTTGGCCAAGGCGACAGCATCCAGAGCTTGATAAAAAATCAGATCACCACTGTCCAGAGGGTGATTATTAAAGAAGATGAGATCCTGATCAGCCTCCTTTCTTCGGAGTTCCACTTCCACTTCAAGAGGCTGGATGGTAGCTGAGATGGTGTTCTTCTCAGTACCTGTCAGGTCACCCTCAACGAGGGGAATCCATACTTGAGAATCTGAGGCACCCAGAACCAGTTCTCTCCATTCCTGATGAATATCGTGTAGAAGACTTATGTTTGGATGTTCTTCATCTTTGTAGTGGTTCAATATCATTTCTAGTTGTGTGCGGGAATCACTATTCTCTGACCCTGCCTGGTCATATTGGGGCAATTCAAGATGAGAAATAGCTTCTGCTATTCTGCCAGTATACAGATAGGCGCAAATCAAGGACCGCTCAAGACAGGCTATTCGTTCTGCATACTTGGGATCAGAGATTTCTCTGATCCCTGCTAATTTCATATTGTCCAATTGGGTCCGCAGATCTAGCAGGAACTCTACAGATCTGAATCTAAGTGTCTCAGGCCGAAGACATTCTAGGAAGGTTTCAAAAAGCTCCTGATAATAAGATAAGAAGACTGGTGCTGGGCCGTTGGCATTAATGATCGTGAGGAATTTTGAAATTTGACCTAGTGTCTCTCCGGGCGTCCAGTATCCCTTTACCCCTGCAAGTAGGTCTTGAAATTCCTGCTCTATCTGTTTTGGCTTAATATGTCAATCCTAACCAAAGATCTTGACACGAAGAGCTGGAGATTCGCTTACCTCATGAAATACAGCTAGACCTTTTTTTACTGGCTCAAGAATAGCTTGGCGGCCCTCCTTGCTGGCTGTGATCTGAATGGTTTGTTGCTGTCGCGATTTCTGTATTTTCTCTAGGCGTACTTTTATGCAGTAATTTTCACCTTCAGGGCTAAACTCGATATATAGCTTATCATTTGAGGCATTTTTGATCTGAATCTCACCTTTTCCGATGAATTCTTTCCAATCTTGAGTCAACGCTGTCAGATCAAAGCTTGTGCGGGGGGTTTTAATAACAAGTTTTAATTCCTCAAGCTTGGGGAGATCAAGCTGGCCAATATCGATTCGACCCATTTTGTCGGTCATTAGTTCTACGCCTAAAGGTTCGATGGATACTAGTACATTTTGATATTTTTCCACATCGTTTGAGATGATGTGCAAGACCGTGTCTCGGGTGTCTGAGTTCTTGGTCAACCGTACCATTATTTCACCATCTTCAGTACTAAGGACACCTTTGCTCAGATAACTCTGATTGACAGGCGCTGAGGAGCTGTCCGCAGCCCTCGTCATTCGAGGTCTTAGCTCTGATTGGGTTGTGCGCTGATCATTCCAAAGGGTCACTGTCCAATAAAAGGGATTGATCGATTCATCAGACAAGGAGCTGATTGCTTTCGTGATGCTCTCCTCAGAGAGAGTAGGGAAGATCTCAGCAGCTTCTGAATACTGTGAAAATAGACTGTCATAGCGTTCCTGGCAAAAAGCGCATTCTGCCAAATGTCTTGTAATGTCTTTCGGAATCACTCTCTTGTTCAATTTTGCCAGGACGGCGTCCTCCAAAACATCTATATCAATACAAAGATTCATAGCTCTATTCATCTTCTACCACCATTGACTGATTCTTCAGAAATTCCTTTGAAAATTGCTCTTGCAGATATCCTCGGCCAAGCCTGATCAAGTATTCGAGTATCCCACGAACCTGTTTCCATTTAACTTCGCTCAATTCTTTTAACTCTGACTCATCTCTGTATATAGTCAGCATTTGAGACGAGCCATCCATGACTAGATCAAATAGGTATTGATCAAGCACTTGCCCAACTACTTGTGCCTCCTGTTCATCAAGCTTGTCTTTTTTTACATAACGCTCAGCCAACTCATTCCGAACCCATTTCTGAACTAAATGAAGAAATCGTGTTTGAGTCGCCTCAGGCATTTTTTCAAAATCATCATCCTTCCCATGAATCCGTCCAATCTGTTCGTCTAGGATCGTTTCACGCAAACCAAGGATGTGTTTTAATTGATAAAATAGTTCCAATCGATCAATAAAATGGCGGACACTTTCATCATTCCGCAATTGTTCCAAATAATCATGTACGATCCCTGGGATGCCGTTATGCTGAGCTTTTGCCTGGTTTAAGTAATGCACACTAAGATCCCATTGAATCTCTGGTAAATGTGGGGAAAGATCAGCAGGGAAGTCACAAGCGGTTTCACCTTCCCAAAGAAAGAAATATTTGCTATCACCATAGGCGACAAGCTTGATTGCTGAATCACGTTCGGCTGCGAGGGTTAGATTTCTATATATTTTTGCCCCGTTTGGATCAATTTGGGCTCTTTGTTTGACAGTGGCTTGGTAGGTATGTGACACCACGAGACGTCGCGTCATTTTCAGCGCGTTAACATGACTTTCGCTGATCATAGATTTCAAAGGGATAAAATAATTCTGAAGCTGAGTAAGGTAATTTGCCTCATCTCTAGCAAATAATTCTGCGATAGTGTCCAAGGCAAGTTTATGGAACTCTGAAATATTAACATTCGTAACATCAAAGCTGATCTTGCCAGAGCGACTCAGATTAATCAAATAGGCGGAAGATAAAGAGGCATAATAGCGAACGAGTTGGCTGAGCTCAGATTCAGATACTGGTTTATCCAATAATTTTAAGGTCAACTGCTGTAGCTGCAGACTATCCAACATGCTCAGATTCTCAGTCAATTTTTAGTAATCGGTTGGGTAGAAATCTAATATGACCAGAAAAGAGCACAATGCTATTCTCAATAATCGCAACCTGGAACCCGATTCACTTGTCTCCGTCAAGAAACCTAAAAATTGATAACACCTGCAATTATTAAATGGCCAACCCTCCGTGGCCAATTAGTGGCTTTTAATGACTTTTGTTGGCCATTTATGGCTAAAAGGCTTGGCCATAGATCAAAATTATATGGGTTATAGCAAAAATAAAGAAACCCTTAAGTATTTGTTGCTTAAGGGCTTATCTTTGTACACCGCCCAGGACTGGCTGAACCTCCGCCTACGGCTACGTTCGCCTCTACTGCGCTCGTGAACTCGCTCCGTGGTCGAACCTTTGCAATATTGAATTGGCGTTATTTTGATTGTGGTGTGCCATCACCTCAACGAGGTCCTCCCCCAATGACAATTACAAAAAAAGCCACCCCGATGGGATGGCCTTTTTTTGTACACCGCCCAGGACTTGAACCAGGAACCAATTGATTAAGAGTCGATGAGTCAAAATTGTTTTCTAGCCAGTTTCATTTTCGTTCGTCATCTGCGCAAAGGCTAACTC
>JABMQQ010000020.1 GCA_013202495.1 Fidelibacterota bacterium
GCAGCCCGGTTAGCGCGCTTGACTGGGGGTCAAGAGGGCGGGAGTTCAAATCTCCCCGTTCCGACACCCTTAAACCCTGCCTTTTGGTGGGGTTTTTTCCAACAATGAACGGTTAGCGCGTCCCGACACGAGTGTCGGGAAGGTCGGGAGTTCAGCCAGAGGTGAACCGGAGACCGTGTATTATTATCCGAACAAGGGGTTTGTTGGGGCGAATAGGATAAAACAGCTCATATCCGCTTCCTGGGCGGTTCTGATTCGCAAAATGTGAATTTAATTATCCTGCAATATTATTAATGAAGATTTCATCATTGTTTAAGCATATATAATTCAACCTCTTAAAATTTATCTCGCTTACATTCCTAATTCTTAATTACCCCCTACTTTGTCCTTACTCCAAACAGAGAATTCGCCGTCGTAATAAACAGGGTATTTCCATCCTTACCTCCAAACGTAATAGATAAGGGGCGTTCAGTAAGATTGATACGTTCGATTTCATTCATATCCTTGTCGTACACAAAAATCTGTCCGTCTAGTACATACAGGTTTCCGTCGTTATCAACAGCAGTGCTGTATTGTCCGCGGGGGAGAACTTCTCTGAGATTAGACAACTTTCCTTTTTCACCCACATCCATTTTTACCGTTCGCATATTAATTTCGTCCAGGGCATAAATGGATTTCCCGGGAACCGCAGCACTTAAGTCTGCTGTCCTGCCAATATCATACACTTCCTGTATATAGGTGATTCCATCAGGGGCGACAAAGGCCGAGTCTGGATAATAGACCGCGGCGTCATTAAAAGTGTAATGCCATCTGCCGGAAGGGTAATAGGTTTTGCTGAATTCTTTTATATTAGCCGTGGCAACTCTCGGCATAACCTTAAAGGTGTTGTCAGGATCATCGGGATCGATCGAATAGGTATAGGAGGCCCAGCCGCTGTTTCCCCAACTGCTGTACGCCTCGTTATCATCCGGAAGTTTTTTTACCCGTTCCTGCTCACCATTCACCATATAACCGGGCTGAGGATCGTACCGGGCTACTACTAATAAATTATCCTCTGAATCTGTAGCCAAGGCAAAAGGTTGGAAAGGAAAATCAGCAAGCAGCGAAACTGTATTCGTTTCCGCCGACCATTTGTAGATTCTTCTCTTTTTGGTTTCGCAAAAATAAATATTCCCTTCGCTGTCTGATGTTAATCCCAATGCAAAATCAAATCCCGAGGCCAGGCGATATACTTTTCCTATCCGGAAATCTGAATCCAGATTCGGCTCTTCATTCCCTGTTATGGTTAACTTTGCAAAGTGCCACGGGTAGGCGGCAAGTTCTTTGTTTACATCCCATACTGGAAACTCATTTACCCATAATTTCTGTGTGTAATTACGAAGGTTTCTGATCTCAATGTCCGGGGAATTCCAAAGACGCATACCAAACCGTTTTGGAGTTTCAACCCGGATGGTCCGGTACAACCACAGATTTCCAAAAATCAGATCGTGTGAGTTTGATATTTCAATGGAAATCGCATCAATTCCTTCTTTGTACTCTTCCTCAAGTTGAAACGCGTACATCTTCCAGTTTGAGACATTATCAAAACGAGCCTCATTACGAAGATGATGCTCCAGAGACATCGCAAATATTCGTCCGGGCGTAGAAGTATTACTAACAAGCATTCCGCTTGCAGCATAACTGTTAGCGGTCCAGATATCTTTGAAAGTTCCGCCGCCATTATTGGTAATCCATAAACTCCAGAACTGATTATCCCAGGCTTCATCCTTCCCTCGTTCATAAACCGGACTTCCCAGAGCACTGATCTGCCGTTCGGATCTCCGGTAATTTACTGGTGATACTGAGGCCGGACGCATTGTGCCATGGCCTCCCACAAATTTCACATCATTGATCAGTGATTTTTCGTTAGCCATCCATTTTAATCCCACAGCACGATAATTATATCCGCCTGTTGAAATTCCGATACCGTTGAATATATCATCGCCACCTTCGGACGATTCCACCATAGGTACAGGTCCTCCGAACCCGCTAAACGCGGGTTCACTTTCTTTTATAATGAACTGAGTTGCCCACGGATGTAAACCTATCAGTTTTGTTCCGGGAGCCATTTTTATGGTTTCGGTAATATGGTACCAGCCTTGTGGTACATAAATTACCTTGTGCTTTGCAATGGCTTTTTGAAAAGCTTCGGTATCATCAGTTTCGCCATCTCCGACAGCACCCAGATCTTTTATGTTTACCCAGTTTTCCATAGCAGGGAGGGGCGGAATGGTAGGTTCAAGTTTAGTGGGAACTCTGTTTGAGGAAACTATATCGATTATCGTTTCGAACTTCGAATCTGCATTTAAATCGTCCATTACCAGACCATGGACAAATTCCCTTACCGTGTACGTCTTATCTTTCCCTTTTATTACCTCATCAGGATTTCTAAAGCGTGCAAATATGGGGACATTTCGGGCATAAATATTCGACATGTTGATTTGATTCGTGCTATTCTCTTTTCCATTGATGATTATTCCGGCATCCCTCACATTTTCAAACAGGCAATTTTCAAAAAACAAACGGTCGGTTGAACCTTCACGCATCTCCAAACCTATGGGCACATTTTTTACATGCATATTCACTATTGTCAGGCCGGCATTGTTTGTCTGGATAGCTGCTTTGCGCTGTCCTTCAAAATAGGTGTCTACCATCATCATTGGCCAGCTCGGGGAAGTAGCGTCGGATATGATTCCATAATCTCCACCCAAAAACTGAACGTTTTCCATTTCATTTCCCACATCAGAAATGCCCGCTTTTCCCGATCCTATATTTATTATTGAATGACTTACAAATCCATGTTGGGCATAATGTGTCCGCAGAGCTACGGCGTTTGGGTTTCCTTCATCAATCCTGAAATTGATATTTGTGATGGCACTGTAGAAAGTTCCTGGACTGGCATCGCGGGGTTCATTTTCGCTGGTAACCATATTATTGGTGAACCAGATCATATAATTTTCTTCCGTGCTGTTTCCAGCCTGATATCCCGGTGTATTTGATTCCAGAATGATTTCTGGACGGTTTTTTCCGTATCCGATAAGGCGCACCGCTTTCGGCACATAAATAGTTTTACTAATTAGGTAAGTACCTTCCGGTATAAACAGTATTCCGTAATTTTTTTCTTCCTTCACCTCATTAATGGCTTTTTGAAGCGCATCTGAGATATCCATTACTCCGTCTGCTTTGATGCCGTAGTTTTCAGGAGTAAAGTAATATGCTTCGGAATCAACCGGCCTTTGTGTATTAACCGATTTTGTGGTTGTAAGGTTGTTGTAAGGAATTAATACAAATCCAGCAATAATCAGAATTATAGCAGATAGCATTGTAGTGTGGCTTTTTAATTTCCTGCTTAGTAGCGTATATCGTGCTCGGTTTGAGCTGCTTCCCGAGATGTTCTCGCTTTGTGAGTTAATTGTATCCCTCCACATCATTTTCGTTTTGAACACCCTTTGTGTGAGTCCGCTCTAAGCCATTGTTAGGGTGATATATTTGTGGCAAACTCCTGAAAGAAGTCTTTTGCATCCACTAAATTGTTGAATCCGAAAATCCAAGCGGTTTCGGATGCATCTGAGAAATCAAGTCCACCCTTCATGATCGCTTCATTCAGATAGCGGCCATCCGCGCCATTGTACTTTTTGGCAATGTTAACTGCCTTTACCCAGATTGCTCTCAGACGTTGATCCGTGATGCTTTTCCGCCAATCGATGTCCTCATCAATACGGAATCCCGGCGTTCCATTGCCCTCTGTGTTTCCGTCTGGAATTCTGTGATAGGATGCAACTTCTTTAAGGTAGGTCAGATCAGTTGGCGTTGTAACTTCTTCATTCCAGTCAGCATGCTGAACGAGTTTCACCGACTTCTTTAGGTTTTTATCGGGCAAATGATTTTGGATCACTCGGACCAGAGCAGCAGAAAAGTCTGATTGCCCGCCTTCCGCTATCCAGATTTTCCCACCATTTTCAACAACCTTTATTGCAAGAGAACTGACCTTATGCAGCGCATTACTGTAATCGCTATGGGCATCTGACCAATGCGATCCGAATGCCATTTCGAAGAGGTCATCGCTCGGAACATATGCTCCACTCTGAATTCCGTACGTTCCTGCAACTGCATGATAAGTTACTCCCACAAAACGTTGGTCTGCCAGCATGGTCGCTACTGCAGCTACTGATTGAATATCATCTACATCGGTCTTCAAGTCAAAATGGGCTAGGTAAAGATCCCTTTCTTTATTGAAATCTCCTAAATAATCTGATTCAGTACGTTTTTTATCTGCACAGCTAAAAATTAGTGCAAATAGGAATAGACTTAGGATTAGTTTATTTACCATTGTTGTATCTCCATTATTTCACCCTAACGCCTTAAGCTTAACTGCTTCCTGAAACAGACTCGCTTTGTTCGCTAATTGTATTCATCCACATCCTTCTTCCTCTAGCACTTCTTTGCGTGTGAGTCCGATCTAAGCCTTTGTTAGGGAGTGCTATTTTAATAGAACAATCTTTCTGGATTCTGATGATCCACCTTCAACAAAGGTCAACAGATACACACCGGATTCGCAGGCTTGACCATTTGCATCTAATCCACCCCAGCTATAGGTATACGTCCCAGATGGTTGATATACCTGAGAGACTGTTATAAGCTGGCCGCATAGATCAAAAATGGATATTTCAACCGTGGATTGTGTTCCCACAAAATACTCGAGATGAGTATTCCCATTGAAGGGATTAGGATAGGCATTCCCTACAGTGAATGATTTTGGTAAAGCATGTAGTTCTGGTTCGACAGAAACGGGCATGATGAGTGTATCTTTTGCCCACCATAGTTCACGACCATTTTCTATATCGTGCTCCCAGATCACAGCGACTGAATCATACATATAGGTTTGAAAGGCTTGTGGATTGTAATCATTCCCAAACATATTTGAGATATTCGAGACATGCGAACCAGTTCCCATGCAAGATATCTCTCGATTATTCATTATCGAATCACTCTCGAAAAGGACCAAGTAGTCATGCACTTCCCTCGCCGTGATGATGCCAGTACTCACAATAAATGGGTTTGTCATATTGTATGGCTGTGTCGTCTCGTCCCATATCGTGGCTACACTCCAGAAGCTACCGACCATGGCTTGGAAAGATAGAAGGTAAGATGTACCGTAGCTTGGATTTGCACAATGATAGTCTTGTCCAACGTCAATTATACTCTGACTTGAACCATCAACAGCACTGACTAAGGTCCTTATGAATTGTGCATTCCCTTCACTTTTTTCATATGCCACAGTAACGTATGGGCTAAATGGTTCATTAGCGAGATCTGGGTTGGAGATACCACCATAATCCAGATTGTAGTGCGTCCAACTTTCAAAATTCAGAAATTTGAGGGTATCACCATGAATATATACCATTCCTAGTCGAGATATTTTTGGTTCAGTCGCACTGACACTGTCATCAATGAGGGTAGAAATGCTATCAACATCACTCGCATAGTACTTGATAGATGATATCCCACTGACAATTTCCTCCCATACCAAATCTCCAGCAGAATTAACATCTGGAGACCTCAATGCATTATTTGAAGAGGCAATTAGCTCTGGAGCTCCAACATATGGGTCCACAACCATTCTTAAGATATTGAATGTGCTCGAATCGATTGTGTTTTCCCAGCATATATAGACTGGTTCTTCGTCCCAAGGCGCAGAGTTGCTAATTTTGTATTTTGTATTATACCCTTCCATCTGTACCAAGGGATTGATCACAAAGTCCATCTGAGAGAGACACGCGGTAACCGCTACGCTAAACAGCATTGTTGTTTTTGTTGCGAATTTCATATTTACACCCCCTCTAAATTCTACATCTCCCTAACAACTAATAGACTGTTCTTTGTATCCATTATTCCCCTTTGGGTTGTTCTGTATAACATCCAAATCCTGTTGAAATTGCCAGTTTAAACATCTATGCATCTGATTTATTTATTTTGACAAATCGACCTGCATTGAGCCACTTGATACACTTCATTCTACAAAAGGGATATTTTGAAATCTTCAGACCCCCCAGTCCATATCTATACGCTTATAATTAACAGCAAGGTATACCGTTTCACTTGAAACAACAATTGTTATTTGCTTATAATGAGCATTTATGGAAGCTAGAGGGATGAATTAGGTTTTGAACGACAAGCCTGACGTGAATAATAGGACCGAATCCCAAAAATCGTGAATTTCGTCTTAAAAGTTGTTTTACCTGGTTAGTAGTACTATTGTGTTGCTGACCGCATAAGGTGGTTCATAGGTAACACCTTCTTCTGTGATGCGATCAAAATCATAATTGTATAATTCTGAGCTGTCTTGAAGGAATAACGAATCAAAAACAGCAGTAGCTGAAAATGAAAAGGGAACATCCGTTAGTGGTGTGATTTCCCATTGAATAGAAGTGGGCTCTCTGTCATTGAAGGTGACATTGATTGAGGTTGTGGTTGGAACATGCAATTGACGAATCAGGGTATCAACAACCGGAGATGAAATAACAAATATAGCGCCGTCAGTCATTCCCTCACCTCTAAGTTCAATATGGCCAACTCCATTGAAAAGGGGTAGACATGTTGTGGATATTATATTTCTCGAACCGAGATTTAGACTACCTGGTTCGGCCACAATATCCACAATCATGTTTTGAAACGTATCTTTTATAAGCGGAAGTGGTTCTGCAATTTCGACATTTTCTTCAACAGGCTTTGAGCACCCGACAATGACAATACAAACGATTGACAAAATAATTAAAACGCGACAAAAGATACTCATTTTTGTTACCCCCATCTAATACGCACACCTTCTAGCTATTAACTTAATATAACATATTAAAAGTACTGATTAGTATATACAATATGATTCATACTTAGACGAATCCATTTTAAGGATAAGGCATACGTAGCTACATTTAAGGAGCCAGTAAACTGCGATGTGTCCCAAAGCGTAGAAGGGGCATCTAACGCCAAATATGATGGCAGTGGTAAGCATGTACCACTTTGGATGACTTACACATTTTTAAACAGTGTTTGAACGCTTTTAAACACTATGGGGAGTTGAGAATTAACCCTACCAGGGAGGAATGGGCTATTTCTTCCCGATTGGGTGTGAATAGGTTTCTTTTGTGTAAAATCTGCATCCACACTGAAGGCAGACGTAGCGTCGGTAATTCACCGTATCGTAATACATCTTTCCACCAATGTTTATGAGTGGCTTCTTATACTCTTCATTTGGCTTGAAATATTTGTTATTACAGTCAGGACAATTCACTGAATCTGAGTGCTCCTCATCCCGTGGTTGCTGTTACAAATGTTTACTGGATTTCGCTTCTGGTTTACATCATTTTGTTAAATCATACCTATTTAGTCTTAATTAAAGATTGCTCTGCCTTCAGTTAGCATTATTATGTGCCTTGAGTTTGCAATGAACTCTCTCGCCCAGTGGTCACTTTCCCCCCAAAGTTCCGCTGGGCATTTTTTTATTGAAAGTTGCATCCAGAGATTTCGAAGTCATGGTTTAAAGTCCCTTTAAACGGTATTTAATTGCCCGTTAATCAACATAGATCATGTTGTGACCAATGTCTTTCAGAAAAGGGATGGTGATTTTCTCGTTAGTACGAGCTGATACACGCAGGGCCAGCTTCAATAGCTTGGACATCTTTCTAAAAGAACCACCCCAGCGATCATTAATAACAGATTCCCACAAAAACCTGTGAATCTTTTCATCCTCAATCCCATCACTCTGAGCAACCAGTTTTATGTCCTGAAATTTTGAAACTTTCATTTAAAGTGATCGCTGATAATAATTATAGATGTGCATTTTAGGTGGAAATATATTTCATTTTAAGCGATAGGTTCAAATAAATATGCTTTTAAAACTAGTTGTTTTAAGTAAGTTAAAACTACCGTCGCATATGAAAATCAATACTTTACGGCCTAAAATTTATGTGCAATGGATTGTGAAGAATACAGACGGTAATAATCCCTTTTTATATCTATTGCCCTAAATCATTAGCTTCTGAATTAGAGTTTTTGTTGTTATCGCGTAACTACTCCAAATGGGGGTGATTCTTCAGTATGAGACCAGATTCTATTAGGTTGGGTGTAATGCCTCCCTTGACAGGATTGGTGGATATATACGGCCAGGAGATCACCCTCGCAGCTAAAATAGCTTGCCAAGAGATAAACGAAAGCGGTGGCGTATTGGGAAAACCGCTTGAACTTATCATTGAAGACGACGGCAGTCTTCCCGAAAGTGCTGTATCTGCAGCCGAAAAACTAGTGCAACAACATGACTGTGTGGCCATTATAGGGAATCTTTTGTCAAATTCCAGAATTGCAGTCGCCTACAGAGTGGCAGAACCGTTCAAGATTCCATATCTAAACTTCTCGTTCTATGAAGGAAGCATATCCAGTAGATATTTTTTTCATTTTGCCGCGCTTCCAAACCAGCAAATAGACAAGATGATTCCATATATGCATAAGCAGTATGGCCCCAAAATGTTCTTTGCTGGTAACAATTATGAATGGCCACGTGGCTCAATTGCTGCTGCCATTCAAGCTCTGGATAAACTGAATGGAGAAGTTGTTGGGGAGGAATATTATCCCCTTGGAGTAAGTCAGAATGACATTGATAGACTGTTAGATAATATTGCAGAGTCTGGAGCAGATGTTTTTGTTCCTTATTTTGCAGGCACTGACCAAATCAAACTCCTCACTGCCTATACGAACAGGGGTCTTAAAAAACACATTGCCGTTGTCATGGGGCACTATGACGAAACGATGGTTAGCCATTTGTCATCTGAGGTCAGGGAAGGATTTTATTCCAGTAACACTTATTTTATGACTGTGGATACCCAGGAAAACCAACGCTATTTAGATAGGCTTCGCTCTATGCCCGGAATAACTGGTATATGGCCACACGGAAATGGAACCTTGAGTAACTTTGGCGAGGGGACGTATCTATGTGTGAAAGCGTTTGCTAAAGCAGCTAACATGGCGAACAGCATTGAACCAGAAGCTCTCATTGGTGTTTTGGAATCTATTAGTCTTTCTGGGCCTCAAGGTTTAGTTCAAATGAATCCACTTACGCATCATGCACGAGTAAACACATATCTTTCACGTTGCCAGGCAGATGGATCATTTAAGATCATTGAACGTTTCGGGCCCATAGACCCGGTTATGCCACAACGTTATCGTTTCATGCAAATAAGTTCTCAGGCTCATTTAGAGGAAGATATCCGTCTGCAGGCCAGAATAATTGAACAGATTGGTGAGGCGATTTTTTTGGTTAGTGCGTTTGAGGGAACTATTATTTATAGCAATCCTGGTGCCGAAAGTATGTTCGGATACAGTAAAAAAGAACTGAATGGAAAACACTTTGAAGAACTTATTGTATCATTTGGAGAAAAGCTTGAACAAGCTGCCGTAGATATCAATGCTATTCTATACCGTAAGGGTATTTGGAAAGGGGATATCAAAACTGTTGATAAAAACGGTTCCAACTTTTGGTGTTCATTATCGGTTTCTGCCTTTACACATGACAAGCATGGCGAAGTTTGGATGTTAGTATTCAATGACATCACCGAAGGCAAGCAAGCAGAAAAAGCACTGCAGGAAGGTGAAACAAATTTAAGAACACTTTTTAATGCGATGACAGACGTCGTCTTTGAGATGGATTATGATGGGAGATATATCAAGATTGCACCAACCTCACTTGAACTTATGTTCAAACCTCGAGAAGATCTAATTGGAAAAACACTTCATGAAGTATTCCCTATACCTCAAGCCGATAAATTTCTTGAATTTATTCGTAAGTGTCTGGATGAAAACGAAACTGCTACTATAGAATATCCTCTGGTGATAGATAACAAAACAAAGTGGTTCGAAGGCCGAGGCACGCCTGCGACTAAAAGCACAATTATTTATATTGCACGTGACATCACCGAGCGTAAGAAAACGGAGGAATCGCTACTGGCAAGTGAGAAAAATTACCGTAACGTGGTCCAGGACCAGACCGAGTTCATCATGCGTTTCTTACCTGATGGTACACGCACATTTGTAAATGATAGTTATTGCCGTGCCTACAACACCACGCCTGAACAGATGATTGGAACAAGCTTTTTTAAGGAAATCCCCAAACCTGTTTTACATAGGATTGAACAAAAGATTGCATCGCTTACCGCGGAGAATTCGATTATAACCGACGAGCATGAGTTTATATCTCCAGACGGCAACAAGGTCTGGCACACATGGACAGATCGAGGCATTTTCGATGAAAAAGGCAAGTTAATGGAGATCCAGGCCGTAGGTCGTGATATAACCGAGCGCAAGCAGGCGGAAGAAGAGGTCAGAAAACTTTCCATAGCAATCATTCAAAGTCCTTCTGTCATTGCTATTACAGATTTGAATGGAGACCTGGAATATGTGAACCCTCGTTTTACTGAATTAACCGGTTATACCAGTGAAGAAGCTATGGGTCAATCTCCAAGAATTCTGAAATCCGGTGAGCACTCGGATAAAATGTATAAGGACATGTGGGAAACTATTTCTTCCGGGAAAGAGTGGCGCGGAGAGTTACTTAACAAAAAGAAAAACGGTGAGCTGTATTGGGAAGCTACTTCCATTTCACCGATATTTGATAGGCAGGGACTTAAGACCAATTATATAAAATTTGCTGAAGATATCACAGAGCGTAAAGCAGCTGAAATTGCACTGGTTAAAAGCCGGGAGAGTCTGGCAGAAGCCCAACGTATTGCTCATGTTGGTAATTGGGAAAGCGACTTGATTGAGAATGAGCTTTTCTGGTCGGATGAAGTATATCGAATATTCGGTTTTAAACCGCAGGAATTCCCTGCAACCAATGAACTATTTCTGGACCATATTCACCCGGATGATCTTGACAGGGTTAACAAAACCTTTTCAGATTCATTGGTGGATAAAACCCCGTACTCCATTACGTATCGCATACAATTAAAAAATGGTAATATTAAATACGTATATGGCCAGGGTGAAACATTTTATGATAACAATGGAAAAGCCGTTCGTTCTGTTGGGGCTGTGCAAGATGTCACTGAGCAGAAAAAAGCCGATGAAAAGATAAAATCTACCAGAGAATATGCCAACAACCTGGTCAAAAGTTCTTTGGATATGATCATCGCAGTAGATATCAAGCGAAAGATAACGGAATTTAACAGGTCCGCAGAAGAAACATTCGGATATTTGCGTAATGATGTGTTAGGGAAACATATCAATCTACTTTATGCTAATCCAAAAGAAGGGCTAAAAGTTCATAAACAGACAATCCTAAATGGACACCACGTCCAGGAGATTCTAAACAAAAGAAAAAATGGTGAAATCTTCCCAACATTGTTATCCGCTTCTATTTTGAAAGATACTAATGGGATTCAAATAGGTGTGATGGGAGTATCTAGAGATATCACTGAGAGTATAGAAGCTGAAAAGAAGTTAAAAAACTATGTTAGTAAAATTAAAGGAATCAATGAAGCCAGCCACATTCTTACCCAAAGCCTGGATTCAAAGATTGTAATAAACCGAGGCATTGATATTGCAAAAGAAATGTTCGAAACCGATAGTGTCACACTATTCATCCTCGAAGAAGACGGGAAGTATTTAAAACCTTTGGCTTCAAATGGAAATTACCGGGAACAGGTTATGGAATTTAAACTAAAAATTGGAGAGGGCTTAACAGGTAAAGTTGTTCAAGAAAAAAATGCAAAAATTATTAATAGGATTGATTTAACTAATATCGGCAAGCAAATTCCTGGCACTCCAGTAGAAGCAGAATCCTTGATGTGTGCTCCTTTGAAGATAGATCATGAAGTTATTGGAGCTATTTTGCTGTCAAAGTTGGGAGAAGAAGAATTCTGGGAAGATGATCTGGCGTTTCTGGTAAACCTGGCTGATTTATGTGCAGTTGCTATTCAAAATTCCCAACTATATGAGGAAACGGAGAAAGCGAATAAGGTCAAGGATCAGTTTATAGCCAATATATCGCATGAGATCCGCACTCCTCTCACCGCCATTTCCGGTTTTACAGGACTACTTAAAAAGAGTCTGGGAGAAAAAGCACAATCAGAGCAGCAGGACTTTTTTACATATATTGAAAGCAGTAGCGAACGCTTATTGCACACCGTTGATTCAATCCTGAATGTATCCCAATTGGAGGCAGGGACGATTCAATTGGCACCCCATACTTTGTATCTGGCACAAATTACTCAATCGATATGTCATGAGCTACATCCCAGTGCTGATGAAAAAGGACTTGAGTTTACATTCTTATCATCAACTGAGGATGATAAGATTCGTCTTGATCAATATTCTATCTCTCAAGCCATATTTAACATCATCCACAATGCTATTAAATACACTAATACAGGTGACGTAACTGTCCAACTCAAACGTGTAAGAAAGCGGTTAGTACTAACAGTCTCTGATACTGGTATCGGTATCTCAGATGAATACCGTCAGCGCATGTTTCAACCATTCAGTCAGGAAAGTGAAGGGTTTACCAAAGATTACCAGGGCATCGGCCTGGGCCTGGCCCTGACAAAACGCTATCTGGAGCTGAATAAAGTGCAGATTCAGGTAGAGAGCAAAAAGGGCGAGGGCTCAACTTTTATACTAACATTTCCTAAGGATAATGGAGATCATTGTGACTGAGCTCAGCAAGACTATCTTAATTGTTGAAGACGACTTAATGGTCCAAACATTATACCGTTATTTACTTCCCAATCATTATAAGTTACTGGTAACTGATACCGTACTTAGGGCAAAAAAGATCATGGAGACAAATAAGATCGACTGCATCATACTTGATCTGGCACTTACCGGAGATGAGAGTGGTCTGATATTGGCCAGGTTCATCAGGCAAGAGCAGAAAGATCTAAAAACTCCAATTCTTGCCGTTACAGCTCATGCCTTTCCCGTGGATCGTCAGCAGGCTCTTGATGCCGGGTGTAATGACTATATGTCTAAGCCCATCAATGAAAATATCATGCTTCAAACTATTGCAAATCTAATTAGCACAAAATCTGAGAATGATATAGACTGAGCCTATACTATCAGGTCAGCCCAGAGAGAACTCAGTATTTACCATACACCATTAAATATAAGATGATAGAAAATGTCCGTCTGGATCATCTGCGTCCAAACTGACATTATCGATGCACAGTTAAAATCTCTGATGAATTAGGAGCAATAATCATTGTTTAGTGATCGTTTTATACCAATTGGACTTCAAAATGCGCTGTTCAGATTCAAAATATTTTTCAGTACCTTTATTTGACTCCCTGTGTAACATGTTTTGTAATGAATATTTTAGGCATATCGGCTTTTTACCATGACAGTGCGGCCTGTTTCATCAGGGATGGGAAGATCATTTCAGCTGCCCAGGAGGAACGCTTCACCCGCAAGAAGCATGATCATGGCTTCCCCGTTAATGCTATAGCGTATTGCCTTAAAGAAGCTGGGATTGAGAAACAGGATCTGGACTATGTCGCTTTTTATGACAAACCTTTTCAAAAATTTGATCGACTGCTCAGCACCTACCTGACCTATGCGCCTCGAGGGTTCGCCTCCTTTCTTAAAGCCATGCCGCTATGGCTGAAACAAAAGCTGTGGATCAAAGACTTTATTGCTGATGAACTGAAGTTCAATGGGAAAATTCTTTTTCCCGAACATCACCAGTCCCATGCAGCCTCAGCATTTTTCCCCTCCCCTTTTAAGGATGCGGCATTTTTAACTGTTGATGGTGTTGGCGAATGGACCACCTCCAGCTATGGACTGGGTCAGGATAATAAAATCCATATCCTGGGTGAGTTGCACTTCCCCCATTCTCTGGGGTTGCTCTATTCGGCATTCACTTATTTCACAGGGTTTAGAGTTAATTCAGGTGAATACAAACTCATGGGCCTTGCACCCTATGGGAATCCCAAATACGTCGATATTATCAAAGAAAAGCTTATCGATCTCAAAGATGATGGCTCCTTCAAAATGAATATGGAGTATTTCAATTTTGCTGCTGGCCTGACAATGACCAATAGAAAATTCGCCGGTCTCTTTAATGGTCCAGCCCGCAAACCTGAATCAGATATAAGCCAGAGGGAAATGGATATTGCCCGCTCCATCCAGGAAGTCAGTGAAGAAATTCTTCTAAAGATGGTCCGCCACATTCATCAACAGACCAACAAATCAAATCTGGTTCTGGCCGGTGGAGTCGCCCTTAATTGTGTGGGAAATGGACGCATCCTCAGGGAAGGTCCCTTTGAAAACATCTGGATCCAACCTGCTGCTGGTGATGCCGGAGGGGCCCTGGGAGCTGCCCTATTTACCTGGCATCAGTATCTTGATCAAGCCAGAGAGCCTCAATCCCAAAGAGATAGTCAGCGGGGATCATATCTTGGACCAGAGTTCCCTGACGAAGATGTAAAGACTTATCTGGATTCCAAAAATATTCCATATCATCATCATGAAGACAAGACTCTCTTTTCCTCAGTTGCACAACTCATCGCCGACGAGAAGGTGATTGGGTGGTTTCAGGGTCGTATGGAATTTGGTCCCCGGGCGCTGGGGAACAGAAGTATCCTTGGAGATGCAAGATCACCCAAAATGCAGTCCACCATGAACTTGAAGATCAAGTACAGGGAGAGTTTCAGACCTTTTGCACCCAGTATCCTAAGTGAGAAGGTGTCCGATATCTTTGAGCTTGAAGAAGAGAGCCCCTATATGTTGCTGGTGGCTCAGGTAAAAAAGGAGTTATGGAAGGACAGAGATGGAGATCAATCAGGATTGGCTATGATTAATTCTCCTCGATCAACGGTCCCGGCCATAACTCATGTTGATCAGTCTGCCCGAATACAAACAGTCAACCCCGATGACAATCCCCGATATCATGCGCTCATCAGTCACTTTTACGAACTCACGGGAAGTCCTGTTATCATCAACACCTCCTTCAATGTGCGTGGGGAGCCCATTGTTTGCACGCCGGAAGAAGCATATACCTGTTTTATGCGAACTGAAATGGATCACCTGGTCCTGGGAAATTACCTGCTCAACAAGTCTGAGCAACCCATCCTGGCAGATGATGTGGATTGGAAAAAGCAATATGAACTCGACTAAACCAGGACAAGGATCATGCTGAGTCAGGAATTAAAGATGATCTGGATCGTTACGGACCGTGGAGAACTTCGAAGATTTGGTAAAACCATGGGTATTTTTCTTATGCTCCTTGGTCTGGTTATCTATTTCCTCTCCCTCAATTATGCACTTCCGTTGATCTCAACTGGTACCTTGATTTTGCTCCTGGGACTCCTTTTTCCAGGTATTCTCAAACCCCTTTTTGTATTATGGATGAGTTTTGCACTAATACTCGGGTTTATTATGACTCGAATTATCCTTGGGCTCATCTTTTTTCTTATATTCAGCCCTATTGGTCTGGTATTCAGACTCATCAAAAAAGACCACCTGGATGAGGCTATCGATCCTGATGCTGCATCCTATTGGAGGATAAGAGACTCCAAAGCTTATGAACCTGGTATGTCTGAGAAACAGTCCTGAACCATCCCCTAAAGCCCAGTCAACATGAGTAAACTGTCCATTACCAAGGAATTCATCTTATTTCTCAGGGAAAACAAAAAGTCCTGGATGATCCCCATTGTAGCCATGCTTTTGTTTTTGGGAATTATCATTGTTGTGGGTCAGGGTAGCTCGTTGGCGCCCTTCATTTATGCCATTTTTTAAACACTTGAGATTTTCATGAAAAGTAAAAAAATCATCTTCAGCATTCTAGCGGTACTCCTCCCCGTTGCTTTTCTTGCATTAATTGAACTATCCCTGTGGATTGTGGACGCCTATCCTCAACCTCCACTTTTTTTCGAAGTTTCAGAAGGGGATACATCCTACACTCATATCAACTCCCAGGTGGGTGAGCGCTATTTTGATAAAGCCATCATGCCAGTTCCAAATCTGTATCCACAGAAGTTTAGCTCTGAAAAAAGTACCGGAACCATACGCATATTTTGTCTGGGTGGCTCCACAACAGCAGGCTTTCCTTATGAAATGACCACACCTTTCCCCCAGCAGCTGGCTCTCCTACTGAGAGCGGACTATCCCGACCGAAACTTTGAAGTCATCAACATGGGTCTGTCTGCCATTAACAGCTTTACAGTAGTGGACTGGATTCCTGAGGTACTAAAGCAAGAACCTGATTTGGTCCTGCTATATATGGGTCACAATGAGTTTTACGGGGCTTACGGTACTGGATCAACCATATCTCTTGGTCATGATGGAAGAATTGTTCGTCTTGTTTTAAAATTTCAACAATTCCGGGTCGTTCAGATGATCAACTCCATCATCAGAGGTTTTGCAGATCCTCCGCCTTCAAAAGTCAACCCGACCCTTATGGAGAAAGTGATCGATGATAAATTCATCGAAACCAATTCCATGCTCAGGATTAAAACTCGAGAAAATTTTTCAGCTAACTTGGATGTCATCCTCACCGCATGTCAGGCAGCTGGCGTACCTGTTATCCTCAGCAACCTGGTCAGCAATATCAAAGATCAGACGCCTCTGGATGTAACATCAAATCCACAGCAGACATCGAGTAAAGCACACAAGCTATATCTCAAGGGTCTCCGCGAATTTCGACAAGGTGATACAACAACTGCCCACATTTCACTCACCCGCGCAAAAAATACTGATCAGGTTCCTTTTCGTGGGAATGACTATCTCAACGAGATACTGCAGGTGAAAGCCGGCCGATTTGCACAACCCATTGTGGATATGAAATCTGCCTTCAGGCGTGCCTCCAGTTCGAGTATCCCTGGCAATGATTTGTTTTGCGATCATCTCCATCCCAACCCCATTGGTTATCATATTATGGCAAGGGAATTTCGCAAGGCAATGGATAGAGCTGATTTGCTACCTATGACGCCCATTCAGGATACAACCATGCAACCCATCCTGGTTACTGACCTTGACTGGGAAATCGGTGCATTGCAGATATTCAAGCTGCAGCAGCGCTGGCCCTTTGGGAACAGTAGTGTTGATTACACCGAGTATGTTCCCCTTCACAATGACGTGACCGTGCAGCTGGCCAAGGAATACCTGTTCGATCATCATGTCTGGGGCAAAGCCCATAGTGATATGGCAGACTATTACCTTAAGCAGGGTGATTTGAATATGGCTTGCCGGGAATATCAGGCAATCGTTGAAATGTATCCCGAAAAAACAGAGTATTATACAAAGTTGGTTGAATGTGCCAAACAAGCTCGTTTGTGGGAACTGGTAAAACAGACTTGCCAGAAAGCACTAACCACAACCACGTCAAGAGGGATGTTCTATTACAATCTGGCTATATCGCATCGTATGACCGGCGATATAGAACTAGCAATGCCCCTTATTGAACTTGCTCTTAAGGCACCTGAATTGACCAGGATTCAATCTGCAAATGTTCGTTTTGCCTATGCGCGGTTTTTGCTCGAGGTTCAGAAACCCTCTGAGGCAGCGTCTGTATTAACTGAATTGTTAAACGACAGCCCGGATTTTGTCGAAGCACAAGAGTTGCTCAACAGACTGATGAATTAATTTCTCGACACTTCGTCCCTTATTGGATCAATGCTAAGGATTTCTTCTAAGCGTTATCTCTCCAGGTCGCATACTAAAGTCAAAAATAAAATTGCTGGCGAGATGAAAATCGCCTGTTGTTTCATCATCGCGAACGGCCTTCAGGAGTAGGGTAATGCGTTTTTTGTGAAACTCATTATTGGGAAGTATTTGCCCTTGGATGCTTCCTTTAATGCTATAACCGGCATTCCAATCATCAACCTCAATTTCTGCATCAACTATTTCCGCATTGCCCACAGAACCGGTGATTTCCATATCTGAAGTAACTCGCAATGTGAACCGAACGGTTCCAAGTTCGGCACCCAAGTTGACATTGTAAAAATGTCCTTCACCATGCCAGTCACCAATGAATTGACCCAGATTGGTTGTGTCCCCTTGTCCCATGACCTGAGTACAAAGACTTAGAAAAAGTACTGCTATCAATTTTGATCTGAATTTCATCTGACCTCCTCAAAGGTTTGGAAACTTGGTAATCCACACTGATGTGTCAGGATTCATCTTCAACAACTCGGTTTTGAAGTAGAATGATCCCACTTACCAGAAGTGGACCCATAAAGAGAACGATAACCATTCCCCGACCTCTTTCAAGAGGATTGGGACCAAATATTTCATAGAGATGAAAGAAGTAGAAGAAGAAGGCAGAAACTGCGATCAAAATCACACCAGCAATTTTGGGCCATTTCTTGGAGACATAGGCCAACAAGAAAAATGGAGCGGCCAATAACGATTGCATGATAAGAGCTATAGGATCAGCAAGATTTCCGACGATGTTAAAGACCAACCATACCCAACCAAACCCGTAAAGAACACGTGAGACTGTTTTTTGAGGACCCCAGAAAGAAAGTAGAGAACTGAGAAACCAGGTAAACCAGAGTACTGCAAGAATCAGCGATACTGAAACCTCAGGTTCTTCAACATTTCGATCACCAGACCTCAAATAGGATACCAGCAAAAAGGTGAATAATCCTGCTGTGAGAAAAGCATGATAGCCTGCCTTTCGATCAGCCCTTCGCTGAAATTCATCCTGGTCATTCAAAATGCCCATTTCTCTCAGGATTCCAGGACCAAAAGTGCCCAGGGCTGCCAGGGACAAAAAGGTCCAGCTGATTTCTGAAAGCCCAAACCCGAGAAGAACCACAACACCTGCTAGAAGGGTTGCATGAGTGGGTTGCCAGTCCAAGCGGCTAAATAATTTGTTTATCATCTTCCTACTCCTCCAATTCAAACATTTCTTCTACTGTGACCCCCAGAACTTGTGAAAGACGTAGTGCCAAACCCACAGAAGGTGAGTATCTCCCCTTTTCTATAGACAGGATGGTTTGTCGTGTGGTGCCAACTTTTTCTGCCAACTGCTCCTGCGTTAAATCCCCAGCTTTCAGTCGGCACAGCTTCAAATTGTTTCGAATATCATATTTGGGTCTCATATACCAATATACAATAAACTATACATAATGGAAAGTTTATTTTACATTTTTGATTTGATCGCCAAGGAATATGTCGTCATTCCCCCTTTTCAATTCCCCTCTTAACCTTTTTACTTATGTAGCGTCTCAGTTATGTTGTCGGCCAATTGAAATAATAATCGCTACCCTTAGATCGGTCTCGATTTGATAAAGGAATACTTCATGCTTCGATCCATAAAATTTGCCCTCCCTTTGATATATGTAATCCTCATGACAACCACTCTTATTGCTCAACCCCAGCACGGACAAGACAGAGGCGGTGGGAATAGACCCAGCTCAGGCTTTGTCGGAAAAGTTCTGGATGATGTGTCAGGAAATCCCATTCAATACGCCAATGTCATGCTCCACGATAGCGATACTGAAGAGGCCATTACAGGGACCATAACTGATGAAAGAGGACGATTCCATATCACTCCTGTCAAACCGGGGCACTACTTCTTGACCATCAAATTCATGGGTTATGAACAAATGAAGATAGATAGCCTGACCATTACCATGGCCACGCCCAAGGCCATGATCGGACAGGTCTTTCTGGTTCCAGCTACTGTATCAGGCGAATCTGTAGTGGTTGAGCGGGAGCGAACCACCATGGAGTACAAGATTGATAAAAAAGTGATCAATGTTGGACAAGACCTTACCTCCAGTTCCGGAACAGCTGTTGAAGTGCTTGAAAACGCCCCTTCTGTTCAGGTAGATATTGAAGGAAATGTGGAGTTGAGGGGTAGTAGTAACTTTACTGTGCTTATTGACAATCGTCCTTCTATTCTAGATGGGAATGAAGCCCTGCAAACCATTCCTGCCAGCACCATTGATAATATTGAGATCATCACCAATCCATCAGCAGCCTATGATCCAGACGGTGTCTCAGGTATCATTAACATTATCACCAAAAAGAGTAAGCTTGAAGGTATCAGTGGGATTGCTAATCTGAATGCCGGGAGTCTGGGACAATTGGGTGGAGATTTTCTGATCAATTATCGCAACCACAATTACACCGCCTACATCAGTGCGGCTTACCATACTCGTATATACGAAGGTCGGGATACAAGTCTTAGTCGGACGACGATTGGAGATACAGTTTATTCTGTGGGTCAACTTGGTGATAATCGTTTTCAGCATGGTGGCTATCGACTTCGCACGGGGATTGATTTCAACCTTTCTGACAAGGATATTTTAGGTGTCAAACTTTCCTATGGGTCTAGAGGATTCAGCAGATCAGGCGAAAATTCATTTTCTGAGTATACGAACTATTTTGTCGTTCCAACATTATCTACTTCAGAAGCCGTATCTGAGCGTGGAGGCAACTATTATAGTCTGGGTGCCAACTATGAGCACCAGTTCAATGGACCCACCCATCGCCTCGCCATAGATGGAAGTTATAGTATTCGAAGATCGGATGAGGAAAGTACGACTGAGCAATTTGATATTAACGGGAACCAGATCAGTGGAAAAATCACCACTGAAGAGGGACCAACAAATCGTGGTCGCCTCAAGGTTAAATACGAACAGCCCTTTGCCAATGACGGCAAGTTGGAAGCTGGCTATCAAATTCGTTCTGGACTTTCAGTAGATGAAAGTGGACTGCAGACATGGGATCCAGGAACTGGTGAATATGTTACGGCTACCACCTATGACTATGACACAGAGTATAAACGCAATATTCAATCTCTGTTTGGCGTCCTCTCGACAAACATTGGTAAACTGGGTGTGCAAAGTGGCTTCCGTGCTGAATATACCTTCAGAAACATCGCCGTTATTGATAGTATAGATTTTGAAATCGATCGTTTGGATTATTTCCCAACCCTTCACTTATCATACAATATCACGCCAACTAAGAAATTCATGACCAGTTATTCCAGACGGATTCGCCGCCCTCGAGGCTGGTTTCTGGAACCATTCGAAACCTGGACTGACGCCTATAATGTGAGAGTAGGTAATCCCGGACTGCTGCCTCAATACATCAACTCTGCCGAAGCTGGCTATATGCAGTATTTTGGCAAGAACATGATTTCTGCTGAAGTGTATGCCCGCGAGACCACCAACCTGGTTGAGAGGGTTCAAAGTGTGTATTCAGAGAATGTCATTTTGCACACCTTTGACAATGTGGGAAATTCACTCTCAGTGGGAAGTGAACTGTCCTTACGTCTCATGCCATTTGAATGGTGGGATTTTAATCTCATGGGTAATATTTATCATTACGAAATCAATGATCAACCAGCCAGCTTCAATCAGAATATTGAAAGCGACAACTGGAGTTTGCGTTTCAATAATAACTTTACTGTCAATAGCTTGATCAAATTGCAGATGAACGCCATGTACAACAGTGCCTCTGTTACAGCTCAGGGTGAAAGAGAAGCCATGTTCTTCCTGAATGCTGGTGCTCGTTTGAATATTATTGAGAATAAGTTAAGTGCTTCAATCAATGTTCGCGATATCCTGGATACGGGTGACCATGAGTTTACCAGTAGTGGTGACGGCTGGTATCGATATCAATCCTCTGATAGAGTCGCGCCAATCTTTTCAGCATCTATTAAATACATTTTCAACAATTACCGTTCAAGAGATAGAAACGGGAATGGAGATGGAATGAACGGTGGAGAGAGTGATGAAGGTGATGATTTTTAGGTCACTCCAGTACCATAGAAAGTATTTGGTATGAGTATAATCTCCATTTATCATCCGAAGTGATGATGAGAAATATAAATATTAAGTTTCAGGATTCCGTTGGCGCACAAGCCCATGGATCAGCATATATATGTGGAGAATGTCTTAGGTAGACCTATTCCTCAACACAACCCACTAGAGGTATTTAAAGCCCCGCTGATCCCCAGAGATAGCGGGGCTTTTTTGTTTCAGGAACCTTAACCAAATAACCAAGAAAGGGGTTATACCATTTGCACCTCAAAATAGCACTAAACTACTTCATCTTTTCCAGCTCTTCTTTATTTAATATTTCAACCATAGCTATGGCTATGCTCAAAATATGAAGTTTGAAGAGCAGAAAAATATTTTGAATTTATAGCGCAATTTTGAAGTCCAATTGGTATTAGAGATGAACCTGAAAGACATGGTAAAAGGAGGATAGAAAGTAAGAATCAGTTTTTATAACCGAGGGAGTTTGTGGTACATAACAGACAGTGGTTTCGAATTCCCGGTACCTGTAGGAGACCGAGCTGAAGTTGGCAATGCCACCTTCCTCGCTGAGGATAAAGCCATCTATTTCATGATCTACATTCGGAAATACATCCAGTTTCTGAAAGACGCACGCATGGAAGCCAAGAAAAGATCATAGCAATAAAAACAGGCAGAATACTCTGCCTGTTTTTATGTAAAGATATTAATTGGACTATTTGTTATTAAAGATCATCCAGAGCCATGAGAACATGAATGGCAAATTCGAGGTCCCCTTCATTGAGAGCTACCTTCGCTGCGATCTCAATATCCTTCCTGGCCTGGACAGGATTGGAATCCAGGTCATCCATCCCGTGTAGAAATAATTTGGTGTATTTCAACGTGGGTTTATCTGCCCTTACCCCATTGATATATTGTTGTACCGCATCCTGATTTGGTAATTCTTCCAATGAGCCCAGCTTGCCAAGATCATTCCCTCTGAGAATGCTTGATTCCCTAACAAAACGAGGTAGCTGATCAATACCCATCCCCTGTCCTGTGGGTTTATTCACCGTGAATAGAGCAGCTCCTGAAGCGCGTGTATAGTAATTGAAACCATTACGCCCAATCAGGTCCAAAGCATCTGGAGTCATTTTCCCATCATCCATCACTGCTTCAGAGACGTGGAATCTCACAATTCGACATAAAACCAGATTCCCAGATCCTTTGGTTCCACCCAAGGGGATAATTTGCTCTACCTGGCATTCCATATGGAAAGGGGAATTTTTAACTCGTTTTGGCCGAACCACCTCAGACTCCAGTGTCTCAAAACCTGCTTTGGTAAATTCGCTTAGCTCTGGACCATAAGCGGTTGAGGCCAGGCTGACTTGCTCAATCAAATCAAAGGGCACTGCATGAACCACACACTCCGGTATCTTTTCCAGGTTCAAGAGCGTATCCTTGGCGGAACCATCCTTCCCGCTATAAGCCGGGGAAAAAGCGATATAAGGAGGATTTGCTCCAAAGGCGTTAAAAAATGAAAAGGGAGCGAGATTATCGATGCCATCTTCAGAGATGGTTGAAACCAGGGCAATGGGTCTTGGGCTCACCCCGCTGAGTAATAAGTTGTGAACCTCTCGAAGGGGCTTTTGTTTAGGATCAATGCTGATAAACCTGCTAGATGTCGTCTCATTCACAGCAGTTATTCCTTATGAGATCATTTTCTTCTTGGCCAAAAGTGAGTGGTCTGAACCACTTGATACCATGGTATTATTTAAAACCCCTAAACCATCAATCCTGAGCTCGATTTCATCTTGGGGTGATAACCAGGTGGGAATAAATTCTTCACCAGCTTCATCGGCTTCAAGAGCGGCAGTTCCATTTAATTCTAGATAGCAACCACTCCCCACAGTCCCGGAACCAATGACATCTCCAGGATAGAGCTCCACGCCATAGGAAGCTCTCTCAATGATTTCAGCAAAGGTCCAGGTCATATCCTTCATATTACCATCTGAGATCTGGGTTCCGTTGTGGAAAGCCTGCATACCCAGGGAATAGGTCACTCCAAATTCAGTCTGGATTTTGAATTCTTCCAACTCATCAGGTGTGACCAACCAGGGACCAATTGTCGTAGCGAAATCCTTCCCTTTAGCAGGACCCAGATTTAGTTTCATTTCCTCCATCTGCAGCAGTCTTGCTGAAAGATCATTCATGATTGTATATCCAGCGATATAACTGTCTGCGTCCTGAGACTGTATATTTTTGCCTCGTTTACCAATCACAATGGCTACTTCAAGCTCAAAATCCAGCTTGTGCTCATGATCTGTTTCAACTTGAACAGCTCCACCACCGAAGATGGCGTTATGATTTGTGAAATAGAAAATGGGGTACTGATCAAATTCGGGGATCATGGGAACCCCACGATTGCGACGTGCTGTGGCGACATGTTGACGAAAGGCATAGGCATCCCGGCAAGAGGGTGGATTGGGAATGGGCGCCAGTAACTCAGCATCTTTTACAGCCGAGACTCCCAGACCGCGTTTGATGCGCTGATCCAGAGTTTTGAGGGTCTCCATTCCTGACGCTTCCAGATTAAGGAGTTCCAAAACCGTTTGGGGTAATTCAACACCGATGGCCTCCCCGCCTTTTTGAATATCGTAGATCTGCTCTCGGATCAAGAGTCCACTTCGATGAGAGTTTCCTGATTTATACGAAACAATTTTCAACGCTATCTCTCCCCTTTATTCATAATTAATTGATAGACTTCTTCCATGATGTCGACAGCAAACTCCGTTTCATCCATAGTCCCGGAATTTACCCTGATTCCATTAGGTACACCGAATTTATCCACATGGCGTACAATCAATCCGCGATTGGCACATTCCTCGGCAAATAGAGCGGCATCGGATTCCGTGGGCATTAAAGTTAGTATAAAATTGGTGTGGGTTTTTACTTGAGGAATACCGATACGGTCAAAGTTTTCTTTCAGCATGTTTAATGACCGTCGATTCAGATCTATGGTCTTTTGGAGGAATTCAACATCATCCAGGGCTGCAATTCCAGCCTGTTGGGCCAGAAGGTTTGGTTCAAAGGGCAGTTTAACCTTATAGAGCGCCTCAATAACTTTGTCAGGTCCCACTGCAAAGCCAATACGTAAGCCTGCCAGGCCCTGAGCTTTAGAAAGGGTCCGTGTGATTACCAGATTTTCATAATCATACCTGACACCATTGGGGTAGTCCTGAAATTCGCTGGCATAATCTGTATAGGCTTCATCGAGAATCACCATGATATGATCGGGGACTTGAGCCATAAAGGCTTCAAATTCCTGACTTGAAAACATGGTTCCAGTAGGATTGTTAGGGTTGGCCAGATAGATCATGCTGGTTTTGTCGGTGATGGCTCCCTGTAGGGCATGGAGATCAAAACCATAATCCTTGAGGGGTAGTTTGATAAGTTTACGTCCGGTTTTGCTGATAGAGACATAAATACCGATAAAGGTGCCTTCGCAGGTAATGATCTCATCACCCTCTTCGGTAAAAGCGGAGACGATATACGCTAGAAGCGAATCTGTGCCGTGACCGCAGATAATGTGATTGGATTGGACCGAATACTTCTTGGCTATCGCCTGCACCAAATCATAGGAGGCCGGATCGGAATATCGATTCAGACCTGAGAGGGCTTCTTCAATCGCTTTAAGCGCCTTGGGGCTTGACCCCAGAGGATTCTCAGCTGAAGCCAGTTTCACAATGCGGGTCAGATTCTTCTCTCTGGCTAATTCAGAGATGGGCTTCCCTGCTTTATAGGGAATCAATTGTTCGACAAAGCGTGGTATTTTAATCATATCTGTTTATAACCATGATTTTGGATAATTATCGTCTTGGCACTCCTGAACCTTTACAGTTGGTTTTAGAGGCTCAAAGGTATCAATCATAAACGCGTATTCATCTGTTCGCTCAACACCAACAGATGCTTCAGTTCTACCTGGCTGTGGACCATGGGGAATACCGCCAGGATGCCAGGTCAGGGAACCTGCGTTGACGCCCTTACGTGACATAAAATCCCCATCCAGATAATAAAGCACTTCATCACTGTCCACATTGTTGTGGAAATAGGGTGCTGGAATTGCGGCTTCATGGAAGTCAAATGGCCGAGGAACAAAATTACATATAACAAATGCTTCTGAAGTATAAAGTAAATGGACTGGTGGCGGCAGATGAATGCGTCCCACCTTGGGGTGGTAATTTTTGATATTGAAACTGAAGGGATAGAGATATCCATCCCAGCCCACAACATCAAAGGGATGATTGGGGAGAATATGTTCAGCGTATTGACCATCCATTTTTACAATCAGTTTGAATTCACCTGACTTATCGATGGGGTCCATAAACTCTGGTGGCCTGAAATCCCTTTCACTATAGGGAGCATCCTCTGTCAGTTGCCCATATTCATTGCGAAAATGCTTGGGGATATCAAAGGCGGTAGTGGACTCGATAATTAATAGTTTATTGTTATCAAAATCTTCGAATTCCATGGAATAGATCGTCCCCTTGGGAACAACAATCTGGTCTCCGGGACCAAATGGATTCGCGCCATAGGAACTTTTTAGAACACCTGAACCATGATGCACAAAAATCAGCTCTGAAGCCCGGGCATTCCGATAAAATATTTCAGAATTCTGGGTGACCTTGGCTGTGGAGATTGAACACTGACTGTTCTCCAACAATTTTTCCCGGCTATGGATGTAGTCGCCACCGCGCGGGTCTTTATCAGTATCGCAATGTGTATAAACTACAGGGGCCTCATCCAGGGTTTTGGGACCTTCAATAGATATTTTTCGTATTTCCTGGGTTGCTGATGGAAGATGATGATGATAGAGGTTCGAGTATATACCCGAGAAACCTTTGCTGGATACCAACTCTTCCCGGTACAACGCTTTCCCATCCCCTTTATAAAATGTGGTGTGCTTGACTCTGGGAATCTCACCCAATTTATGGTAAAATGGCATACCCCGCTCCCTCTATTCCTTGATTATTATGATTCTGCCACATCAATTTGACTATAAATTTCCTCTTAAACCCTGGTCTTCTTCAATGGCTTCAAACAAGGCTTGGAAATTGCCTTTCCCAAATCCCTGAGCACCGGCCCGCTGAATAAACTCAAAGAAGAATGTGGGTCTGTCTCCAATGGGCTTGGTGAACAACTGGAGTAAATACCCACCTGACTCATTATCACAGAGGATTTTCAGTTTCTGGAGTTCATCTATATCCTCTTTGATGTTGATATCTTCTCTCGCTCTCAACGTGTCATAATAGGTGTCCGGCACATTAAGAAATTCCACACCATTCTCTCTCAAGGTGCGAATCGTATGGATAATATCACCGGTTTTTATGGCGATATGCTGGACTCCCGTTCCGTGATATTGTTCAATGTATTCTTCAATCTGGGATTTCTTTTCCCCTTCATAGGGTTCATTGATGGGATTCTTAATGGTTGATTTTTCAGAACGCACCACCTTTGATAAAAGAGCTGAATATTTTGTACCAATATCTCCCTTTTTAAAATCAATAAAGGTTTCAAAATTCATGGTGCGAACATAATAGTCTGCCCATTTGTCCATTTCATTTTCACGGACATTTCCCACTATATGATCAATACCAATCAAACCTGCATCCCCTGAGGTCAATTGGATATCCTGAATTGGTTTGTCATAACCAGGTTGGAATATATGCTTGTAGTTGTCCCTGTTGATATAGACTAGCTCAGTATCGTCGTACAGACGAATCGCAGCTTCAGTGATATAGCCGTGTTCATTCTCAATCTTCTGAGGACGTCTCTGGATGACGGCACCCTGTTTGACTGCATGATTAAATATTTTCTCTACATCATCCACTTCAATGGCCCAGCGTTTTAATCCATCACCATGCAGGTTGAGAAAATTCGATACCTCAACTGTGCTGGGTTGCAGACTGCCAGTAATTACAATTTTTAAGTTGTTCTGGGTGAGATAATAGGAAATCCTGTCTCGACAACCCGTCTCAGGTCCTGAGTAACCCTCAATTTTCAGCCCTAAGGCTTTGGCATACCAGTAGGCCACCATCTTGGCCGAGCCCACATAAAACTCGACATAGTCATATTTACGGATTCCTAATGAATCAGACATTTCAATTCCCTCTATGTTCATGTGAAGCATCCTGCATGAGATGCTTCATTCCAAATTCAATTACATGTTTACTGCTGGGAGACCTCTGTCCCTGTTGATCCAGATAGGTCGTCAGGGCATGTGCTAGTTCACTTCCTGCAGCACAAAGCTCAAGTAATTCCAGAGCTAGCAACCAGTCCTGGGGATGGTCCTTCTTTAGCTTTATAAAGACATCCTTAAAATCTGTTGATACGCTGTCTTCCCGAGCAAATCGCACCTGACCATACAACTGCTCCAGATTTTTAAATTTTTGTGATGGTTCCACCTGAATAGTTTGTTCATCTGGTACTCGGATAATTTGATCAAAACTCTTGGGATCTGCTGGACCGCCATAGGCAGAAACAATATCTTTCCCTACAGCCATATCATAAACACCCCATTCAGGAGCAAATAAAACCTGGTCACCTAAGGTAACAGTACAATTCTCAAAGCTGATGAGAACAATCTTCCCCTGTAAATTTCTTTTACCAGTAACTACTTCTCCTTGAACCAGAACACCACTCTCAAACTCGATTGAGGTCCTTTTACCTTCATAGATGTCATAGGCCATGAGATCTCTGGGACTCATGTCTTCTATGGCGAGATTCACCCCTTTGAGCTTCCCGAGTGGAGATCCGAAACCTTCATGATGATAAGCTTTGCCATGTCCTACCAGCTCTCGATCTCGCAAAGCCAGGGCCGTAGCACCAACGGTTCGGATATAGGCTGGCTTGCCTTCTATGGTAATAACCTCATCAAAAATACCGGATATTTGTAAGCCCGTACTCAATTCTACTGTACCGAGTCGTTTTGACCCAACCAGTTTTTCAACTCCTTCGAGACCACCCTTCCGTAGCGCCATTTTATTGGCTAATTCTTCAAGGACAAGGCTGAGATGAGCAAAATCAGGTGTGATATACAGATGGGGTTGTGGCTTGGTAATATCAAAATCCTGGTAGGCTGCCTCGAGAGTATAGGGTCGTTTTTCAACTTGATCGCTGAGACATGCGCCGCTCTCTCCAATGGATGATAACAAGCCAGCACCGTAAATTTTTACTGCTTCCCCTACCTGGATCAATCCATACTCAACTGTCCACCAGTGTAGATTGCGAATCAGGGCCATCTCGCTGGGTGCGCCCATATTCGTCTGGAGGTCGCTGATGCGTTTTTCAGCGATGAGCAGATCCTCTTGCCTGGTTCCAGGCGCTTCCTTGATGATTGAGAGGTGTCTCACGGCTTCATAGAGTTGATGATCTTTTTCGCTACCGATGGCTTTGGAGCCAACCTCTCCAAAACGCCTGATATATTCAGCATATTCGGGGTTCGCGATGATAGGAGCATGACCGGCGCTTTCATGTATAATATCCGGGGCCGGAGTGTATTCAATGTGTTGGAGCTGGCGAATATCAGCAGCTATCACGAGGACATTATAGGCCTGAAATTCCATAAAGGCGGCCGGTGGGATAAATCCATCCACTGATACAGCAGCCCAGCCAATCCTGGCAAGTACATCATTCATGGTTTCCATATCAGGAATATTATCTACTGAAATGCCCGTCTTAGTCAGTCCATCCAGATAGCTGGGATGTGCAATTTTCTGGAGGTGACGAACATTCATACGCATGACAAAGCGCCACACGGCCTGATCTATGGCAGTATAATCGCTATAAATTTGTGGTTTGATAAATTGTTTTAAGTGGACAGGTAAATTGTCCAGGATCGGATTCCCCATGTCTGTTATTGTTTTAAACATGAACTCCCTGTAGCGTTAAAACCTACTGGTAGATGCGCTATAAATCGATCGCTAACCTGTTATTATCAAGTGACTTTATCCCCACTTACGGATTGAAGAAGATAATCTCGAGTGCAGGGTGTACAAGATTTGATTTAAGATAATTATTGTCCTGTTATAATCTATCCCCATCCCATTTTGTTCTCCAAAAATGGTAAGCATACTTTAGTAATTTGTTCGGGTTGAGGCACTGGTGGGGATTGGGAGCTTATTCCACGGAACTTTTCAGCTCATCAACCATTTGGGGGCATGGCTTCCCTTATCCCCGGCATGACTAATTTCTGGAAAATCGCATCCATTCTGGCGGGTGAATAGGGCTTATTATTGTCAAACCACCACCGGAGAAGCGTAAGTAATACACTGGCCACGTGGTGACCTAAAAGTGATAGTGGAACCTCGGATTTTTGTTCAGTATGAAGCCATTTCTTCAGTTCTTCTTCGACATGTATTCCTAGATGCTTCTGTATCTTCTGAATCATCAAATTAATGCCCCGACCTCCCATGATAGCCTTATGAAGCAGGAATTCCTCCTGTGCATGCTGGAAGAGTGGCTCAGTTGATAGTATTTTTTTGTGATCACAATGATCGGGGTGTTCCAGCGTAAGAATTAGACTATGGAGAATATCATCCATCCCACTGATGAGTAATTCTTCCTTATCACGATAATGGGAATAAAAAGTGGATCGTCCCACATCAGCACGATCGAGAATATTCTGAACAGTTATGGTATCATAACCCTGTTCAGTCATTAGTGACATGAGGGCTCCTCTTAAAAGAGTCCTGGTCCTTGTCACCCTTCTGTCAGTCCTACCTTGATCCAATTTTGAGCCCTCACTTTCCGAACAATTTCACAGGATTGTTCAGAATTGAACAAATCATGCGGCTTGTCTGTTGACATACCTTTTTCTCAATAATATACTATTTCCGAACAGAGTGTTCAGTAATGAATTGTGTGTTTTAGAAAAGGAGCAAAAAATGAGTACACATAGTCCAGCCCCCACAACAACAGGACAAACCATACCATGGGCATACTTTTATGACACGCTCGTAGGGGTCATGTCCCTGGGTAAAGCTAAAAAGTTACGTAATGATATAGCTGCTAAAGCACCCTACAAATCAGGGGATAAGGTGCTGGATGTTGGTTGTGGAACTGGTGACCAGGCAATCTTAGCCAGTGATATTGTTGGAAATGAGGGCGCCGTGTTTGGGTCAGATGCTTCCCCGAAGATGATTCATATTGCACGCTCAAAGGCTGAAAAGTCAGGGTTGGATGTGGATTTCCAGGTGGATCTCATTGAAAACATCTCACACCCGGATGAAACCTTCGATGTGGTTATGAACAGCCTGGTCATGCACCACCTCCCAGGCGACTTGATGATAAAAGGGCTTAATGAATTCTATCGAATTTTGAAACCAGGAGGCTCAGTATATATCGTGGACATGGAATCGGTTGATGGAAGCCTCTTTCAGCGATTTGGCGATTTTGTGATTCACCTCCATGGAGGTAACAAGAAACTGAGAGACAACGTTCAACGACTCATCCCTTTGCTAAAGGATAACGGATTTACTGATATTTCTACGGGTCGAGTAAATCGACAACTCGCATATATATGTGGAAAAAAATAACCAAAGGATAATTCTGTGTCACAATCAGATCACCATCACATGGATCAGCAGGAGAATGAAACTAAGACATGGCGAGTATTTGCCCTGACCTTTATCATGATGTTTGTAGAAATCGGAGCCGGGTATATCACAGGGTCTATGGCTTTGTTGGCAGATGGTTGGCATATGGGAACCCACGCTGCCGCTTTTGGAATTGGTATTTTTGCTTACCGATACACCAGACGAAATATTACCAGTAAACGTTTTTCGTTTGGACCTGGTAAGGTGACAACCCTGGGAGGTTTTGCCAGCGCAGTTGCCCTGGCTGTGGTAGCTCTGTTCATGATCATAGAATCTATTGAGCGATTTATTGAACCTGTTTCAATTCAATTTAATGAAGCCATTATTGTCGCTATCATGGGATTGATAGTCAATGTTGTTTCAGCCATTTTGTTAATGGGCACCTCACTCGAGGATCACACCCATAGTCATGATATCGAAGACCATAACCTGCGCTCTGCCTATTTTCATGTGCTGGCAGATGCTCTCACCTCAATCCTGGCTATTGGCGCACTTCTCATGGGAAAATATTGGGGCTGGCAGATGATGGATCCGCTTATGGGAATAATCGGTGCCATAATTATCCTTAAATGGTCAAAAGGTTTGTTATCCTCCTCAGCTGAAATCCTCCTAGATCGGGCTGCTGGGAATAAAATGGAAGCCGTAATTCGTCGGGAGGTTGAAAAAAGAGAAAATTCTGTTCTTGATCTTAAAATGTGGTTTGTGGGACCCAATGAGATGGCGGCAGCTGTTAAAATAACGAGGACCGAGCAGGCAGAACCTGAATGGATAGAAGGAATATTGAAGAATATCCCTGGATTATCCTATCTGAATGTTGAAACGATTTCGAATAAAAATCAGCGCTAGATGAGCAGGGTCTCAATCTCTGGGGCAGACCAGCGGCGCGTGCCGTCTACGAGTATCACATCAGGATGATCCATGAGCCATTCGTCATGTAAATCTTCCAGGTTTTTCAGGTAGTCCAGAGGCATTTTCTGTTCTTCATTGCGACCCCGTTTTTTTATTCGCTCAAGACAGAGTTCAGCCGGTGTACGCAGATAGATAATCTTTTGAGGTTTCTCGCAATAGTTAGAGGCTAAAAACTCCCAGAGTTGCTGATAGACTTGCCATTCAGAATCGTTCATGGCGCCACCAGCGTACAGGTTTTTTGCAAAGACGTTCCTGTCTGTATAGATTGATCTTTCCAACACGACACGATTCCCTTGCACCTTCTCCAGAATTTCCGACCAGGTTTTTGCCCGCGTGGTAAATGCCATGATCTGAAAGGTAAAGGACCAGCGTGGCATATCTGTATAAAACATCTCAAACAGATTGCCGGCAAAGCCCTCGCGCCAGGTATCCACAGGCTCTTCCAGGAATTCAAAATCCCGGGAATTCTTTAGAATATTGCCCAGACTGGTTTTCCCGGCACCGATGTTTCCTTCAAGGAGAAACATGGAGCGAGTACTTGGTTTGTTGTTCGTGATTTCACTCATATAAAATTGAACCTATTCTGTGGTTAAAATCATTCCCCTGAAAATCAGATGGGAACTATTTAGAAAGCGTGGACTCAACCTTCTGTGTGGCAGTTAATCTAATCGGGAATGGACAAGTTGAAACGATGGGATGGTCCTCAGAAAGCATTCATGAAATCTCATATAAAAAAAGGCACCCCACTTTGCAGTGAGGTGCCTTTTGAATCGAATCAAATGATCTGATTTTATTTCAGATACGTCATCTTCTCAGCTTTTGAGAATTCTGGTGTCGTCAGACGATAGATAAACATACCGCTACTAACTGGCGTACCATTTTTGTTCAAACCATTCCACTGGAGATGATAAAAACCAGGTGCCTGATCTTCATTCACCAGATCAATCACATGCTGACCAAGTGTATTATAGATAGAGAGCCTTACATAGGTATTCTCAGGTATATCATACTTGATATTGGTGATTGGGTTGAAGGGGTTTGGATAGTTGTGATGTAGTGCAAATTCTGTTGGGAGAGCGGCAAGATCTACACCAACATATGTTTCTACATCATCATACCAGTTATACACCACACTATTTGTATCTGGAACGACATAAACACGGTTTGGACCGCCATCAGGAAATTCAGATGTAGCCCAGTCGCCGTTGATCCTGAATTTGTATTCCAGATTTTCACCGGGATATAAACCCGTCACAGTGTATGAATATACACTGTCAGCATCTGGATCTTCCATAACCATGGGTGTGCCACCCCAACCATTAAAAGAACCAGCAACATCAACAAAATCGGTTCCCAAGGCGAAGGTTTCCATGAGTGTTTGAACATTCATGTTCACATCAAATGTGACTTCCACAGGATCGACATTGTAGCGTTCTGTTACCATATCAACAAATAGAGTAGCACTAACATCCTCTGTGGAACGGATCTGGATACAGTCGACTCCAACTGTACCACTGGCGGAATTGATAGCGCCATTTCCATTAATCCATCCGGTTGCTGGATCATTTTCCAGATCGAAGGATATTACCTGCCAGTCATTTGCTGCATCGGTGATGTCGCGCCATGGACCTGCTTCGTATCCTCCATCATCCTGGATAACGATACGGGCCTGCATGGAAGCAGTACCACCGTAGAGATAGAAGAACATCTTGGAATCAGCATCAATTCTGTCGACTCGGTTGATATTCCACAGTCTCACAAACCAACCACCACTTGACCCAGGATCATCCTGAAGCACCATCTCTCCAGAGTGGGTTCCAGCAAATGCCATGGTATCAGTAGAGGCAAATGTTGAACTCGTCAGAACTCCATATGTGGACCCTGAATAGGTTGGGTCTGCCCAGTTACCAATGCCACCAACGAAATCATTTATGATTCGGTCTATGGGCAGAGAACCTGGAACATCCAGCATGAAGTCGATCATGGCATCAGCGACGATCACATTTCCATTCATATCATTGATCCCATTAACAGTCAGCGTATAACTATCGCCGGTATTGATTACAGCTACAGTCAGCAAATAAGTGAAATCATTTAGCATTGTGACTGCGGTTGGGTTTCCAATACCACCACTAACACTGTAATTAGCCAGTGCCAGTGCATCAGCGGACACAACTGGCTCGCTAAAGCGCAATTGAAGTTGTGTCTCTGAAACGGCAACGATACCTGCCAGCTCTGGACCCACAAGATCTGTATGTGGATGTGCTCCCAGGAAGCGGAATGTATTTTGAGGGAGGACGACCCATTCAGATGAAGCTGCATCAGTTCCTGCTGACATCATCCAATCAGGATTACCCATTGTAAGGTTAGCTTTCCTCAAAAGGGTGTGCTCTCCCAATGCATCGTCGACACCTGCCACAGCATAATCAGCGCCTGTGGCATTATTGACATCTCCCAGTGCATCGATGAGTATGGTATCCACACCTACTATTTTGAATAGACCTCGAGCATCATTGCCATTGTAACTGGTTGGACCAGGATATGCTGATACCCAATCAGCGACGTCTTGCAGCACTGAATCTGCACTGGCATCGGCGATGACATAAGTCGACATGGCACCAACGCTCATCACTAGAGTATCTGGAAAAGTGTAAAAATATTCCCACTCTGTTGCTTCATTGCTGGTTCCACCAATTGTGTAACCCGCAAGGTCAATTGCAGCATCTGTGGGATTAAATATTTCCAGTGCCTTATTGTTTGAACTGCCTTCGATGTACTCAGAGAAGAACAGATCCGAGACAAATTCATAGGTGTACATGAATGATGATGTATCAGCCAAAAGCACATTGCCACTTAAGTCAGCGACATTGTTGACAATCACTGTATAAGTAGAATCGAACATCATACCCGTACCCAATGTCAGCGTAACTATATCTTCCAGAACGACTGCAGCTGTAGGTGCACCAATACCATGATCAAACGTGTAATTGGCAACATTGGCTCCAGTTACAGGATCAATATCTTCATTGAAAACAAGTTCAACAAGCGAACTTGAGAGTGCTGCGGATGTAAGTAGCACGGGGTGATCAATATCTGTTGCACCGGTATTGTCATCAAACATCAGATTATCAACAGTTACACTGATCGTTCCACCAGCACCTGCTGCAGATGTATTTGAACCCTGCAGTTTGATGTATCCAGCTGCAGTGGTTGCAGTACCGGTTAAGGTGATTGTAGTAAAATCAGTAAGACTATTAATGCTGATTGCATTTTCAACTGCATCCAAACCTTCTACGGCGAGAGTGATTGGATATGAGTCAGGATTGTCCCAACCCAGGGTTTTAATGTCAATTGTCAATGAGTAATCAGTACCAATGGTGGCTGCTACAGGTCGTTTGATATAGTAACCATAGCCACCATCTCCAAAGACCATAGCTCCAGTACCACCAACACCAGCAGTGGCATCAAATGCTACAGTTGTGTAGCCAGTAGCGCCATCATAAACGCCCCAATTAGCTGCATCTGTATCATCTTCAAATGCCAGATCTAAATCAAGACTTGGTGGTGGCTCATAATCATCATCAAACATCAGGTTATCAACAGTGACATTGATAGTTCCACCTGCACCTGCGGCAGAGGTGTTTGAACCCTGGAGTTTGATGTAACCTGTAGGATTGATTGAAGTACCCATGAGAATGATGTTTGTAAATTCGGTGAGACTATTAATACTCACAGAATTTTCTTCAGCCTCAAGACCTTCAATGGACAAGGTGATTGGGTAAGAGTCAGGATCGTCCCAACCCAGCGTTTTCAGATCAACTGATAAGACATAGTCTGTACCAACAGTGGCAGTGATGGGTCGTTTGATGTAGTAGCCATAGCCACCGTCACCAAATACCATGGCACCTGAGCCATCAACACCAGCTGCAGCGTCGAAGGTAACTGTGGTATATCCTGTGGCACCATCATAGACACCCCAGTTACCAGCATCTGAATCATCTTCAAAGACCAGGTTAAGGTCGTTGGTGGATTCGACGATGTCAGCAATACCCCTGGGGTTGAGGCGATAGAAATCACCATCATAATCAACCACACCCATGATGTCGTAAGTGGTACCCACAGTCATGGTTACAGAACCGAATTGGTAGTCCACATTGTCCCCAACCAGGAATTTGGTTGTACCACCATCATCGGTAAGTTCGTAGGTATATGCCGTTCCGTCATATGCCAGTACGGTAGCTCCGTCGATCTTGACCAGCTGACCTTCCCATTGTTCGGCAGGATTGGTGTCTGCGGCTAAGGCGCTATCGATATCAGCACCAGTAATCATTCCAGGTATGGTTGGATTTCCTGTTGATTGAGTTCCCAGCAAAACGGGATGTTTCAATTCTGAGAGATTATTATAGATATCTAAATCTCCCGTAAACATAATCTCGTCACCTACGGCCACAAGCCCGTCAAAATCATAGTCAAAAACAAGAATGCCCATGTAGGCTTCGTTGCCATCATTGACCCAGATATTGTTATAACCATCATTGGCTGTCACGAGCCCAGCAAAGGTTCCGGTAATATCTTGTTCAATCTGACCACCAGGATTTAGCGCATTGGTAAAACTGATGGGCGTTATCCCAGCAAAGAATTCATAAGAACTTACATTGACTGCATCTGTGAGTGTATCAGCAATGGCATCTCCACCTATCGCTGCTGTAGCCACCAGGTGAACCAATGATGCATCAGCGGCATCAAGGGTTGCCAATGCAAAGGAGACGGCGGTTCCAGTCATGGAGTAATCCGCTACATCAACAGCAGTCAAGTCACCGGAGTAATATACTTCGATTTCTGTATCGCTGATTGACACGGCCGATACAAGCTCCAGAGGAATGATAGTTGGCCAGACATAGGGATCAAAGTCATCAGGAGCATCTTGAGGACCAAAGCCTGAAGGTGCATCGCTATCAATAGCCCATTCTGCTGGATCCCAGACGGGATTTCCAACTGTTACCGTAGCAAGACGTACGGCCCGACCATCTTCAAACTCATGATTAGTACCGGTTCCGTCTTCTCCTGGGATACCAAATATATCGACAATATTACCAGCTGGATCCACCAGTGCCATATTGTCGTCACCGTTGCTTCCGGCTACATGATTATCCTCTCCATCAAACATATCTGGAGCCATGCCATAGGCAGCTTCAAAATCTGCATCTGCAGCACCAGTGGCGATAACAAAGTTACCCAGCGCAGGAATAGATCCTGCCAGGGCTAGAGTCTGACTTACTGTTGCAGAAGCATTGGTATATTTTGTTAGCTCCCAGCCAGTAAGATCAAGGGCTAGATCGGCTGCATTATGAAGCTCAAGAAACCTTAAACCAGCATTGTTGTTTGGATCAGCTAATTCACTAATGAAAACTGTTGTGATTTCCGGGGGTGTCTCAATTGTGATTGTCGCTTGTCCAGGAGATGTAAATGAATTGGCTCCGTCTGGTGAAGACCAGATATGCCAGTATTCACTACCATTATCAACGGTATACAAATTTCCTGCTGCGTCAAAGGCCAGATCTTGTGTCCGTGATTGGCCTGTCTCAAATGTTTCAATCAAGGCACCCGTCGTGGCGTTGTGGATATAGACTGTTCCAGAATAATAGGAACCCCATGCAATGCGATTGCTGGCTTCATCCAAAGCGATTCCGTTTGCACCAGCGTATGTCATGGGAACAGTCCACAGAGTATCGTCTATGGTCAGAGTTGTTCCAGTGTATGGAGGATATTTTAAGAGTGGGTAAGCCTGGTTTGGATCTGCTCTTTTCTGACAAAAATAGATGTTTCCAGCCTGGTCTGTCTCAACGTCCAACTGGTAGTATCCATCGTTAGGTCTTTCAATGGCAACCGCTCCGTAATTACCAGCAACCATGGTATCCTCTAGTCCAATGGCGTATTCAAGGATTCCCTGACCAGTAGCATAGTGGGCGTCAGCTGTGTAGATAACGCGATCTGCACCTGTTCCATGCACCCAATTGGCACTGATATACTGATCAGCGACTTTATTGTCTGCGTCAAGAACCCTAAATGCTGATGCAGGGCTTATATCCGCATCGAAGACATAAAGCTCATCTGCACCATAGTCAGTCACATACACACGTCCATCATCACCAATTGAAGTTTTATTGGGAGAATTTGAGGAATGACCCCAACTGATTCCACCATCGGAAAAGGTCAGACTGTCCTGTGCACCACTGAACAGATAGATTCCATCACTGTTGTATACACCACCAGTATTTGCGCTGGTTCCAGCATAACCGTTTGAGATATATACTGTACCAAAATGTGGACTTTCAACATCACGATTAATGGAAACGCCTTTGGGTGAATACATCACCGTCAAGAGATCATCACTGATCTTTGTCCAGGCAGTATTCCCATCATCAGCCGCCACAACTTCAAAAGTATAATCCCCATCAGGAAGGGTCGCCCCACCGGCATCTGTACCATCCCAGGTGACAGAGTTGCTTCCTTTTGTCGCCGTTGCCAGCGAAATGGTACGCACGAGAGTGGCACCACTATAAATTTTTACGTCAACACCGCTGTCAGAATCCTCATTCAATAAAAATGAGATTTCAACAGTACTGTTTGTTGTGCCTGTCGTGATCACTGTGGCGCTTACTTCCAGATTCGTAGCGTAAACATTAGCATACGTTGTGGTAGCAAGACCAAGGATGAGCGTCAGAGCAGCAATAAGAATATTACTTCTTTTCATTCCGGTTTCCCTTCCCTTTCAGACTTTGTTGGTTAGCGAGTTAGTTTATTATATTTACTTTCTCACCACAAAAGCTTTCGATTCAGCAATAATTCATAGCGTTTAGTTTGTATTTTGGAGAGTATTAATTCACCTGGGCAAATACTGATTTTTACATCGAATATTGTTATCCATAAGTAACTATTTATATTGGAGTTTAATTGTGACTATTTTAGACTCATAATCAATTCAAATATTTTGGGTTTTACAAAAAGAAATATGCTGAAAAATCAGGTTTGAAAGAATCAGTCAAAAATCTGTAATTCGACTCGTAACTCATCACAGAGCAACGCTTTTCATTTACTCCCTTTTTCAGGAGATTGAAAAAAATGTATCCCTGAGGGCAGAGTTATCCTCACAATTTCATCTATTAAGTGAAGGTTTAATAATCACTTCATCTTTCAACTCACCATCCACTGTATAGGAGGACAACTTGAGTTTTGAGGAGTGAACATCGATGACATGATAGAATTGCTTATTGGCGTCAGTTATGGCGAACACATCCTCAATTGCCGGCTCAAGTTTGTATTGTTTAGACCCAGCTACAGAGTTGATATAGATCGTCCCCTTCTCACCATTCTGCACTGCCACCCCGGCTTTCAAGGGATATGTGCGGCCGAAAGTGTGATCATGACCCTGTAAAACCAGATCCACTTCATGTTTATCAATTACCGATAAAAATGCAGCTCTTCTTTTTGCTCCATCTCTACCCTGCCCTGTAGAATATAGAGGTTGGTGTATGCTTAATATGACCCATGTACTCTCTTCTCGACTTAAGATCTCATCCAGCCAGATGGCCTGTTCCTTCAGTTGCTCACTACCATTCAAAACGACAAAAAGCAGCCCCTGATAATGAAAGTAGTAATTTGTCTCAGCCAGAGTTGATAGACCATTTTCCGGCAGAGTAAAATGGGGGCGCCAATAAGGAGAGTGCTGATCCAACCATTTTCCATGGATGTAATAGGCGTGGTTCCCCATAACAGGCACAAGCGGTATTTGACCAAAAATCCAGGCTCCAGCATGGAAAAGATCTTCCCATTGCTGATCAATACCAGGTACTGATACCAAATCTCCAGCCATGGTGAGGAAAGCTGCATCAGGAGCTTCTCGATAGCCAGCTCTGATAGCTCTTGACACATGACTGAGCAATCCATTCTGAGGATCTCCAAAATAGAGGAAGCGGAAGGCGTCTTGAGTGCTTCTAGCAGTTTCGAAAACAAACCACTCGCTCCATTCAGCTTCTGACCCCACCCGGTAGGCATATGAAGTCCCCGGCTTCATATTTATCATTTTTGATGAATAGGCATACACTTCGGTACTATCGCTGAGCACAACGGATTCTGTATCAACATTAAAGTCGTGTCGATCCTTGTGAAATTTGGCCAGTGGCGTATTGAGCGCAAGCTGTACCCGAGGTGCATCCAACTCTATCACATGTCGCCAGGAAACATTCATCTCGTGTTGAGGATCCTCCGAGATACACAAAGCAATGCGCCAATCCTCTGGACCAGCAATGAGACTTGATGAAAATAGCAGGGTGATAAATAAGTTGATGTATCTGAACATGTGTTCCTCTTCTCGTAAATAATAAACAGGAGAATCAACGATCTGGCAATCTGCATCCCAATGTCCAAATATTTCCAGGTAAATGAAGATTTATTCATCCTGGTTTTTAAAGTATTTTGTAAATAGAATCTTATCATATCAAGATATTAAAAACTATACAATCGACAATTAGGATGGGGCATATGCGACTGATATTATCCACTTTACTGCTGGGAATCATTTTAGGGTGCTCTGGTACAGACCAGACTCAGAACCTTTCACCAAAAGAGGCCTTTATTGATTCTCTTCTCAATGAAATGACACTACCAGAAAAAATCGGGCAAATGAGTCAAGCCACTGGTAGCTTCGAATTTACAGGTCCCATCACATCTGATTCAAGCACGCTGGAATTGGTACGAACTGGACGCCTTGGTTCATTTCTAAATGTTGTTGGTGCTGAGAGAACCAGGGAAGCCCAAGAAATGGCAGTAAATGGCTCCCGCCTGGGCATTCCACTGATCTTTGGCTATGATATGATTCATGGATATGCTACCACGTTTCCCATTCCCATGGGAGAAGCAGCCTGTTGGGATCTTGATCTCATAAAAAGATCTGCCGAAATCACAGCCCTTGAGGCTTCCGCGGCAGGTGTACATTGGAATTTTGCTCCCATGGTGGATATCGCCCGGGATCCTCGTTGGGGACGTATCATGGAAGGTGCCGGTGAAGATCCCTGGTGGAGCTCAAAGGTAGCCGTTGCCCGAGTTGAAGGATATCAGGGCGATGATCTTTCAAGCACCGGAACCATTGCTGCCACTGCTAAGCACTTTGCAGCATACGGTGCTGCTGAAGGTGGTCGCGACTATAATACCACTGAAGTTTCAGAACGAACACTCCGAGAGATTTATCTACCTCCATTCAGGGCTGCCGCCGGAGCTGGGGTTGCTTCGTTTATGAATGGTTTTAATGATCTGAATGGGGTTCCAGCCTCAGCCAGTCACTTGTTGGTTCGTCAGATTCTGAAGAAGGAATGGGACTTCAAAGGTTTTGTGGTCTCAGACTGGGCTTCTGTCCAGGAAATGACTGATCACGGTTATGCTGCTTCTGACAAAGAAGCTGCGCGATTGTCTTTGGCTGCAGGTTGTGATATGGAAATGGTGTCCACAACCTATGAGACCTATGTAGAGGACTTGGTTGCCGAGAATGCATCCTATCTTGCGATGATAGATGATGCCGTACAACGAATTCTCGGAATCAAATATGACCTTGGACTATTTGAGGACCCATATCGGTATAGTGATGCTGGGAGAGAAGCTAAATATGTTCTACACAATGATCATTTCAAACACGCCAGAGAGGTTGCCAAAAAATCCATCGTGCTTCTTGAAAATCGTGACAACACTCTACCGCTTGATATGGATCTGGCAAAAATTGCTGTCATTGGTCCCCTGATCAATGATCCTGTCACGCCTCTGGGGACCTGGTCTGCCCAGGGGAAAAAAGAACATGTCACAACCCTTCTGGAAGGAGTTCAGCTGGCAGTAAGTGAACAAACGAAAATTTTGACCACAAATGGTTGTGAAGTCAATTCTGCCGACAAGACCGGCTTTAAAAAGGCCCGTTCCCTGGCCAAACAGGCTGATGTAATTATCGCTGTTGTGGGTGAAGAAGCCATGATGAGTGGTGAAGCTTTAAGTCGCTCAGATATTGGTCTACCAGGTGTTCAGTTGGAACTACTCCAAATGCTCAAAGCCACTGGAAAACCAGTCGTCGTCGTTCTCATGAATGGACGACCCATTGCTGAACCCTGGATGTACGAGAATTGTGATGCTGTTCTTGAAACATGGCATCTCGGTGTGCAATCAGGTCCAGCCATTGCTGATGTTCTCTTTGGCACCTACAACCCTTCTGGAAAACTCCCTGTGACCATCCCCCGTTCAGTGGGACAAATCCCCATTTACTACAATCACAAGCATACTGGCAGAGCGTTTGACCCAGCTGATCGCTATACTACAAAATACATTGATGAGAAGTATGGTCCCCAGTATCCCTTCGGATATGGCTTAAGTTATACTAATTTTGAGTACAGCAATCTATTACTGGATAAGTCCAGTTTTCAGGCTGGAGAGAGCATTTCAATTGAAGTGATAGTGACCAACACAGGTCCTGTCGCTGGTGAAGAAGTTGTCCAATTATATGTTCGTGATATGATAGGTTCCGTGACTCGTCCTGTATTGGAGCTGAAAGGTTTTGAGAAAATCATGCTCGCCCCCAATGAATCACAAACTCTCCATTTCAGCTTAAGTGCTGAGGAGTTACGCTTTTGGGATGAGGAGATGCAATTCAACTGGGAACCTGGCGATTTTAAAGTTTTTGTAGGTCCAAACTCAGAGGATTTGCTGGAAGCCGAGTTCAAACTGCTATAGTTTGATCAACAGATAAATTTATTTCCTGTTTTTGATTATTTTCACCACAATGTGGTGAAAATTCTTGACTTGCTGGTGTAGCAAGCCTGGTTTATCTTTTTTCCAATCGAGTGGGGAATATGCGATTTTCAGGTTGATGCTGAGTCATGATGGGGGTTTAGGCATCATATCTCCCATCCGCAAAATCCTTCCTCAACACAATTCTTTTCGCATTCAGGCGTTTGATAATTAGTGGTGGAGAGTCAGAGCTATGCACAACTACATACGAGAAGAGCATCAATATTTTGATTTCCTACCTGGCGCTTTGATTGAGGTTGATCTCGCGAGTCGTAGTATCGTATATATGAACCGCATCGCTTTTAGTCTTTTTGAGATAACACAGTCTGATATCGATTCTGGTCTGCCCCTGAGAGACATCTTTCAAAATGACAATGAATATGCGCGATCCATCAAGGTAGCCGAAAAGTTTGGTCTGGAAAATTATCAGAACCATACTGCCTATACCCGCTATGAGAAACAAGACCTCTATGACTTCATGATGAAGAAGAAAAATGGAGACGGCTTTCTTGGTGAATGTCAGGGTGCCTTTGTTTTGGATGAAGCACGGGTTCCAGTTGGGGCTCGTATCTATGTCCGAGACCTATCAGAACAGCGGGATATGGAAGCTGCCCATATTGTGAATGAAGCCAAGTATCGTACTCTGCTAGAATATTCGTCTGACATTATTTTTCTCATTGATAGCGAGGGAGTGGTGCAATCTGTCAACCGTGCAGCAACAAAACATCTGGGGCTGGAGATTGATCAGATTGAAGGTAAAAATTTCTCCGAATTGTTTCCACCACAGACGGTTGAAACCTTTAAGGGCTTTTTAAATAAGACCTTTATCAGTGGTGAAAGTGCTACCTATGAAACCCCAATGCCCACCACGAACAAAGCAATCTGGGTAAGTACCTCCATCAACCCAGTTCGAGATCGATCTGGGAATGTCACTGCCATACTGGGAGTAAGTCGTGATGTCACAGAGTGGAAACGAGCTGAAGAGAGTCTGGAGCAAGCACTCATCGATGCCAGAAATGCCAACAAAGTAAAAGACCAGTTTATTGCTAATATCACCCACGAAATCCGCACACCTCTCACTACAATTACTGGTTTTACTGGTCGACTCAAAGAGAGTCTTGGAGAAAACCTGAAGCCCGCGGATGAAGATTACTTTAAGTTTATCAATAATAGCAGCCAGCGCCTGCTTCGTACTCTGGATTCCATCATTAACATATCTGAGTTGGAAGCAGGGACACTTCAGCTGGATTCAAAATTGCACCGTTTGGGTCAACTCATTCAATTATTATGTGAGAAGTTAACCCCGGCCGCCGAGGAAAAGGGTCTCAAGCTTGATTGTCGAGTTCTCACTGAAGATGATGAAACTCGGTTTGACCAATATTCCATATATCATGCAATCCATAATATTCTTCAAAATGCGATCAAGTACACGGATAAAGGTAGCGTTACGGTTCTGCTTGACCGTGTGGATGGCAAGCTCCAGCTAACATTTACAGATACAGGGATTGGCATCTCTGACGAATATCGCGAGCGGATGTTTCAGGTCTTTTCACAAGAGAGTGAAGGTCTAATAAAAGACTATCAGGGTATTGGTCTTGGACTGGCCTTGACCAAGCGCTACCTCGATATGAATCATGTGAAAATCAAGGTAGATAGCGAAAAGGGCTTTGGATCAACCTTTACGCTGATTTTTTCTGATCCATCATAAAAACAGCATCAGATCAATATCTTTGTACAAATACCTACTATTTTGACCTTCCGGAGTTAATCCTCTTCAGTTACTTCGAGAATTTTCAAACCACCAAGACCACCAGCGACAAACAAATAGTCATCATCAACTTTTACAGCATTCACTGATTCTAAATCATCTAAACGAAACTGACCAATCAACTGAAGATCATCTACATCACAATCCCTTGAATTAAATTTATCTCTGGTATAGGCGACATACACACCAGCTTCACCGTTGGACATGTATAAGGTCTTGCTGTCAGTTGAGGCGGCATTGGTGACAGTCACAGAGGGATCCAGATCATCAACCACAGGTGGTGCGATCTGTTCAACAACCGAACCATCTTCCAGGCAAATAATTTGCGTACCACCATCTCCCAATGCCAAAACAGCTTTTTTGCGATGGATTTCAATGGTTGATTTTGAAAAATCAATGCTGGCACCATCCAGCTCATAGTCATTTAGCATCTCGCCTGAATCATAGTCGAAGGTAACCATTCGAGCGGGTGTACCGGCAACAACAGCTACATCATCTCCGTCAGTATCCACGCCACGAGCATCTTCAACGGGATATGAAAAGACAACTTCGTCGTTGTTAAGTCTTATGACCGTCACATGACCACTATCAGCTCCCGAGGTGACAAAAAGGTGGTTGCCTGTCACTTCAACATCTGTGGCTGCCCAACTGGGGACATCAAATGTTTCTGTTTCATCAGTCAGCTCATCTCTTCTAATACGGACTTTTTCTACAACAGCTGGAGAATCAAATTCGTCGCGGTTCGTAGCCATGGCTAAATACAAATAATTGTCTTTAAATGTTAACCCATTCACGTCTGAATCAGTAAAAAGCATTGATGATTTGAGCTCAGGGTCGTCTTCATCCTTAATATCAAATATATCAACTGCTCCGAGATAGGGCTCACCAATCATATTATAGGATACATAGGCTCTATTTTTTTTGATATAGATATCGGTGGCTTGTAAGACTTGCCCATCAATGGTTGGTGGGTCAACCTCTGCAATTAAAACAAGACTTACTGGATCAGCTGCAGTTTTTGCCAATCCTCCCGTTTGCAGAGAGGTGTCAATTTCAATAACTTCATTCACATAATTGACACGGCTCCTCAATGTGGATAGATCGTTCTCAAGAATAATGCGCCCATCTTCAGGAGCCTCTGTACAATTAAATAGTACTCCAGTCATGCTTACCAGGATCAGGATTGAGATTGTATTTATTTTTCGTTTCATTTTGTTTCCTCTGTTCATAGTCTTCACCCCCTCAAGATGAGTCGAAACACTTCGAAACCAAATGAAGATATTTATTATCGTATCTTCATGTAATATATGTCACTTAAGCGAGCCTGATTCCAACATTTACGACGTCCTAAATTCCTCTAATAATGTTTTGTAAATGATACCTGCAATCCAGTATCTCCACGAAAGGCATCGGCTCTGGTCTCAAGATTGGAAAGATGCATCCCCACATTCAGATCATACTGGGGTTTAACTTCAATTTTGAAGGTGATACCAAAGCTGCGACTCCCTAAATAATCTATCTCTTCTCCACCTAGATTTGCATCTGGGGAAACTCCAGACCCTGCATATACTTCGAAATGGTTGGATGGCTTGGAAAGATATTTACGAACTCCGAAAACCCATGATTTTGAGAGACTTGAATTAGAGGGGGAAATATATGTTTTCAGGCTGATCCAGTAGGATTGCCAATATTTACCCAGGGAGCCCACATAAATGGGGATCTGCTTGTTGGGGACCTCCAGATATCTAAAACCAAGCGATGCCTCAAAGTCTTTTGGAAGTGACTGAAAAACCTCTAGACCCATTCGAAAAGAAGGGAATAAATCTGATTTTGACAGGCCGATACCTGTATAGAGATAGGTTCCTTTTCTAAGAGTTGGGTATGACTCAACTTCAATCTGGGTAGCCGTAATTTGAAATCGATTGGCATAATTCAGCTTGATAATAATAGGACCAAATGGAAATGATTCTTTATGCTCGAGTGACACCCAATGCCACGGATCTAGACTAGGCTCAACCACAATAAATTGCCATTCTGTATTGGTTTCTGCTAAACGATTGTATGCGTAATACAGAGTAGTAGACCGTGTAATTTCAGATACTTCGACGCGGTTTTTAAACTCGAGTGCTGCTTTATTGTTTGGATCAATTTCTAAAATTGCATGGGCAATTGTTGTGGCTTCAGGGATCTGTTCCTGCTTTTCAAGAATCTGAAGTTGTTTGAGTTTATATCTTAACTCCCTGGGATACATCTGGACTGAGGTTTCTAATAACACCAGGGCCTTGTCATCTTGCTCTGACCAGATATAGGTGTCGAGCAGGGCATTCCGTGCATCCTGATAAGACTCGGCAGCCTCAACAACTTGGGTGAGTGCCTCTTCGGCTTTATCATAATTCCCTTCCCAACTATAGCACCGTCCCATAAGGATTCTAAAATCGTGGTAATTGGGGTTGACCTCCAGGGCATGCTGACACATTTGAATGGCAAGCTGTCTATCACCTAATTCTATGGCCGCTAGACGCGCTTCAATAAAAAGAGAATCCAGGTTTTCCCCGGCTAGAGTTGATGGAACTGTGAACTGAACAAAAAAGAGAAGGACGAGATTAATAAAGTAATTTTGGAGGATCGAAATATGGTTTTTCATAGCGTGCCCAATGGTGTTTTCCCCATCCAGGGGTTATCATTAACAATCTAAATTTATATAAGCCATTTTTTCAAGAAATACAATGAATGGACGCTACTCTTTCAAGCTCACCTTGCGTTCTCAATCGCTAATAATTATTGGTTTTCTCCACGAGACAAACCCCAGTAATACAACACACCAGTGGAAAATAATAGTGGGGCTAGAATCATCAGGACGAATCCCTGGGAAAAAAACAGCAACTGCTTACCTGCGGATAAGAAGGCCATGGAAATACCCCCAGCACTTATCAATGCACCTCCAACAGAAACCGAGAGAAAATGAAAATTCATAAGTCCCTTTTTAACTGCGATGATCGGGGTGGCAATAACAACAATTGCTGCTGTACTATGAAACACGGGATAAACAATTCTCGCCATTAATGGTGCATCCATAAATCGACTCGCAGTAATCAGAATCAAACCGAGAATCATAATACCGAGAAATACCTTTTCATGTTTTGGATAAAATTTTGAGATGAATGCAGTAGCCCAGGAGAATGGAATTAAGGAAGACACGATAGCTACCAGTTTGTTGCTTGTCCCCTCGCCCATAATTCCCAGAATACCCCATCCCCAAAAGGTCAATAACAGAGCTGCAATACCCAGAACTGCCAGGGCGACGCCATGATAATATTCTGAGGGAGGTCGCTGGATCAAACTGTGATTACGATTCGCTAGATGCCATAAGGCTATTACTGAGACAATTGAGGTGCTCACTAAAAACATCTGGTCAAATATTAACATTACAATCCTTTTCTGTACTCGGGTAATTGTACAAATACGTTCTAATCTAATTGCTTTACTGTAGGGGAAAACCTGTTGTTTATATGAAATGATACACGTCAATGGCATTACGGTGTTTTATATATAATATTAAATTATTAACAACTTTGATTGAGTTTTTCCTTGTTTCTGGTTCCTTCTGACTATAAAATACCATCAATCAAACCAACAAAAGGAGGGTATTATGCAGCGCAATAGCGTGAACAAAGTGCTATTGGTTGGACGTACAGGCAGCGATGCTGATGTGCGTTACACAACAAAAGGAATGGCCATCGCCACCATCAGTATGGCCACTACAGAAACCAAAAAAGATGAGAAAGGAGATTTTCAGGATAGTGCAGAATGGCACCGAGTTGTGGTTTTCGGAAAGACCGCTGAGTTCACAGAAAACTACGTCAAAAAAGGTGCCTTGATCTATGTGGAAGGAAGGCTTCAGACGCGCTCATGGGATGACAAAGAAGAGAAGCGTCATTACATGACAGAGGTTGTTGGGGAAAAACTCACCATGCTTGGTGGCTGGAAAAAGGGTGCTGAAGAAGATGCAACCGCTGCAGTCGCAGAAGCAGAGGAGGAAGTTCCCTTCTAGCTGAGAATAATCTCTGGAAGCCATGCCGGCCGGCACCTCTCCAAGAAGAACCGCTTCCATATCATGGTCGTTATCGCCCAAAGGATAACACAAAAAAGCAAATCAACCGAAGCTTACATTTAATAATAAAAATCTTTTCCGGTGGCTCTGCACCCAGACACTCTAGTGGAGTTTTCCTTAATGGATAGGACTACTCATACAGGTCATTGAGATCTGCATTAGCGATTTCAACAAACAGATCAGCCATCCTGCGAGTGACATCCTTAAAATAGACCGCGCCTTTTTCAACCGTCGCTTGTCTGGGATCGCCTATGCCCGTATCGTCAGTAACTTCTGCCCATTTCCGCTCAGTCCAGGCCCAGCCCTGCTTGATGCTGTTAATTTTTATTTTGTGCTCTGTTCCTGGACCAGCATCAGAGAGTGGGCGCACCAAATCTGGTCTGATATGTAGCATGAGAGATGTCTCCATTTCATCTGCATGATCACCCCCATTCGCAAAATATTTCGATTTATCAAGGGTTGAATACCAATTGGTAAAGGCCAGAAACATATCTGGATACTGTAAACCTAGTTCCCTTAAGATGGGTTTAAAATCATTGCCTCCATGAGAATTGAAGACCAAAAATTTGCGAATACCTTGTCTATCAAGGGTATCTAAGACATCCCCGACAATAGCCATCATGGTGCTGGGATTCAGATTGATATCCAGATAAATATCTGTCTGTCCCGTGTTTACCCCGAAAGGAATAGTGGGTAACACCATCACCCGCGCACCCTGTTCATATGCCAGACGAGCGGCTTCAGCTGCGAGATGATCCGACTGTAGGACATCGGTAGCATATGGGAGATGAAGATTATGTGCCTCAGTGGCACCCCAGGGTAAGACCACCAGTTCTACTTCTTGTTCTCTGACCTGCTTCCATGTGCTTTCACCTAATAAATAGGGTCGCATGCATCACCTCATAATTAATTGATTGAATTTTGTTTGCCTGTGTTGGCCACAATATACAGCACCAGACCCCCAGCGAAGTAAGCCAGAATATCCATTGGATCCCTGGTAGAGGACTCATCGATAAACGGTATCAGGCCTTCAAATAGAAGGCTGAAAATGATCCCGGCACCTAAAACATGTGTGATCTTTATCTGGAAATCGTCCATGATAAGACCAAGCCGCCAGGCTAGATAATACGAGAGTGGTAGATATACCGGCAGGGCCAATACATCCCCAAAATATTTTCTAAAAAATCCTAACTCTGGAAAAAGGGGTATCAGGAGGAGTCTATTGATGGCAAAAATACCTGCCGAGACTCCAGCTAAAATCATTATTCGCCTGAGAATTGCGCTTATTTCTGGATTATTCGTCAATCCATTGTCCTAGATCATCTTTGTAGGTATCACGAATATGCGAATCCAACCACTTGTTATACTTCTTCAAGTCCCGATCGCGCAAACCCTTCTTGCGCCATTTATTCTGAAGTGCTTTGGTTTTTTTAACAATCTTAGTTTCTGCGGGAAGAACGATATCGAGTAGACCTGTTCCTACCTGATTGGTCAACTGAGAATGGAGTAAATAGTCCTGACCATTGCCCCTTTTAACAGGAAAACAACTTTGCTTTAACTTCATGGCAGCAGCATTAATTGGAGCGGGTGCACCATCAACAGAAAGTACGATATCTGGGAGCAGGGCTGCAGACTTCACCCACACTGGAGTTACCAATGTTACCGGCTGCCAACCAAGTACAGTCCATAAAGTTGTGAGTTGTGGATCTTCCGAGGGTAGCACACCCTGTATCAAGAGTGTTGAAGCACTGGCAGTTCGGACAACATAATCCTGAAAGAGTACAAACTGCTCATCACTTCTATCAATAGGCAATTGACCCGATCTTAAGTCTTTTTTCAACAAACCATGTTTCAAGTTCCGTGTCGCTGCTTCCAAGATGAAATCTACAGAAATATGCTCCTGCTCCTCGAAGAGCTCACTGGTCACTCCATGACGAATAAATCCATAGCCTTTATTCTCTGTGCCTGACATGGAAAAATTGGTGCGTATGAGATATCCCTCAGGAGCTACCTCTGAATCAGACGCATCATATTTTGTATAATCATAATAGCCTTTTTCGTAATAGGCTGCGCCTCCCTTGGCATCAATAACCCCAAAATTGGCTGCCAGACCCCAGGTCCCGACTGACGCATCCATGAATGCTTCAAAATCATCCAGATCGGTACAGACCTCAAGCACAGCTCGCATGAACAGACCCTCCTGATCATCTGGCACATCACAAACCTGCCCCTGGTTCAGATTGTAGGAGGCTGTATTCATGATGGCAAATCCGACTTCATTTGAGCCCATCCAGATTTGTTGGGATAAAGTATCCACCCTATTGGCAACACCGACAAAATCGTATTTACTGCCTTCAACATAGACCAGCTTGTTTTCAACATCGCCTGTGTCCCTGTGTTTCCACAGCAATGGTCTACCGTCATCAGTGGCCTTGCCGCTCACAACAGCAGAGGTACACGAAAACCCCGGTACCATAAAACTTAGAAGAAGTATGCTTATTATAAATTGATGACGCATGATTTATCCTTTCAGGGATTCAAGAGTGGGTGACTGTTTGTGCCTAAAATAATAGTACACAGGTAAACCGGTTAGAATCAGAACTAGGGCAGCTAAAATACCATCCAGAGGGAATGCTGCAAAGGTTCCAAATAACAGGAGTATCTGAAAAATGACCGCTAACCCAGCCATAACCTGCCAGGCTGGACTTTGATAAGTCGGCTGATAGTCCTCCCGTTTTCGCAACCAGAAAATAGCTCCATAAACCACGAGGTTCTGTAGAATATACGATAGCGTGAAGTAACCCATCAGGGCTTCAATCCCGCCAATGAACATCATGATAATGGCCATACCGGATTGAATAATAATTGAATTTGCCGGTGTCCCATACTTTGGGTGAAGTTTACCAAAGATCGGAAAGAATAGACCGTCCTGTGCAATAGCGTATTCAATCCTGGGTTGGACCATAATACAGGCATTGGTGGCACCTACCATTGAAGTAAAGGCTGCCAAGGCTAAGAATCCTGCTGCAATCCCAGCCAGTAGAGGTAGATATTTAAAAGGGTTCGCAAAACCGCCACTGATCTCTACCAGTTCCTGGTGAGGCACAAAAATACCTGTTGCTGTTGCCACCAGGACATAAGTCACTGTGACCACCAGAAGACTCCCTAGCAGGGCTCTGGGAAGTGTTTTACCTGGATTTTTGATCTCTCCCGCCATATAGAGAATATTGGGGAATCCGGCATAGCTCCAGACTGTAGCTGCAACTCCCGCAGTAATTAATACAAAAATGGATTTGTCTGATGCCATTGTGCTGGTCATAAAGAGGTTTGAGGAATCAAATAAAAAGAATCCAAGTAGGCAAAGAAGCAGCAGAGGCGATAATTTTACAACAGTCAGTATAAACTGTAGCCTGCCTCCTTGCTTCACGCTTGTAACATGTACCCATGTGAGCGCTATGATGATCAATGTGGCAATAATTTTGGTTAAATATGAATCACTCAGGACGGGAAAGAATACATCCAGAGCAGCTACTGCCGCCACGGCCAGGATGGTAATCGAAGGAGTATCACTGGTCCAAAATACTGTCCAAACATAGACAAATGCCAATCCCGGACTACCTGCTTTTTGAAGATATAGATATCCAAATCCCTGCTGGGGATACGCCGTTCCCATTTCTGCCAGAATGAAAAGTTGCGGTAACCAGATCAGACCTCCAATCAACCAGGCAATAATAGCCAGACCAGGACTTCCTGTGGCTTGCTGAACAATGGGGAGCTGGATAAACACGCCTGATCCTATCACGGTACCAATGATGATAGCCAGACTATACGTTAAGTTGAGTTCGCGTTTAATTCCACTCATTCTGCAGATTTCATTTCATAATTGAGACAGGACTGAACCATCCTGACAGGGTCTAAAGATTGAGAAGAACGATCAAACTCATGGCAATTATATTTAGACCTAACCACAAAACAATATTCCTGTTTTTCCTCGACATCACTAACCTTTTCAGCTTTAATTTCTTAGGACTTCAGTTTAAGCATTCCAGCTATGGATGAAACTGCTTTTCATTTCCCCCGTCGGCAATTGACCATACGCAAATATATGCTTTGACCTAAAGATTAAATCGAGCATATTTGCCCTCATGAAACCATTTAACAATATTTCTGCATGCCTGATTGGTATCGTCTTAAGCTTGATTTCATTCTCACCGATCCTAGGGGAAATTCTACATCTGAAGACACCCTCCATTGCATTGTCCGATAGTAACCGGGTGATCGTAGCTACCCCCTCTCAGTTTGACCCTCAACAAAAGGGCGGTTATCCCTTTATTGTGATGCTTCATGGTTGGAGTGGGGACGAAACCCAATGGGAAGATGATTCAGATTTACAGATGTTATGTGATGCCTACAATGTCCTGCTGGTTTTACCAGATGGTGGATATGATGGGTGGTGGATTGATTCAGAGGTCAGTCCAGGACGCAACTATGATACACACATCCACCATGAAATTAAAATCTGGATGGTAGCGAATTTTAATGGCTCTATGAACCCAATGAACCACGGCGTAATGGGTCTCAGTATGGGTGGTTTTGGTGCCATATCACAAGCCTTGAGATATCCTGATAATTATGCCGCTGCTGCCAGTTTGAGTGGCGTGATGGATGTGACTCGTCATACCGAAAACTGGCACCTAACTGGTGCGCTGGGATTGTACGCTGACGATCCTGATCGATGGAATAGAAACAATCCCCTCCATCTCGCAGAGAATAAAGCACCTCGTCAAAGCCCCAACATGCTACTTGTGTGCGGACGTGATGATTTCACGTTTAAAGAGAATCAAGAGATGGCCAAAATGTTGGAAGACATGGGTTACAAAAGTGTCTTCAGGGAAGAATCAGGGACACATTCCCATACTTTTTGGAAAACTCATGTTGAATCAGCCATCAAGTTTATTGTATCACACTTCAAAATGTAGATAGTGTCTTTTATCAACGCAGCTTGACTATTTTTTGAATGTGTCGATTCTGTTGTGCCTCCATGGCCAGGAAGTAAATCCCCGAGCTTAAATTTTCACCCCTGAGGTCAAATTCATGATGACCCCTGGAAAGGGTACGATCACTTAATATTTCCTGAATTTGGCGTCCTCGGATATCAAATAACCCAAGTGAAATGCTTCCTTCCTCACGAACAAAAATGTTGATTTTTGTCTCTGGATTAAATGGATTGGGATATACCGTGATTAAAGCATGCTGATCCGGGGCTTCATTAGACCTTGGCTCGAGATCAACGGTTGAAATATCCAGCAATTCTTCGATGATAGCTATCATTGTCCCTGGCTCATATTCAGTTTTTGCCATTCGGACAATGCCATTTTCATCCAGGATGAAATCACGTGGGTAAGGTGATGCAGACCCAGGCAAATTATATTGTCCATACACACTCTGATTGTCATGTAGAACGGGAAAGGTGATCCCCTGATCAGCAACAAAATCAGCTATTTCAGCTATGGGCTCATTGGTGATACCAATAACCTGTAGTCCTGCATCTTGATATTCCTGCCAAATTGAAACCTCTATATCCGAAAACTCCGGAGCACAGACAGGTCACCAGGTTGTGAAGAAAGCCAACACGACGGGTTGACCTAAAAGCTCATTTGTACTAATTGAACCAATACCATTTACTACATCCAATTCGAAATCTGGGGCCATATCTCCCACCATGGGACCAGAAGGATAATTACCCGTAATCTTAATCTCGACTTCTGGCTCATCTGGATCATTGGTAACTAACACAAGTGGCTCAGTCCAATAGCCTCCACCAGGTCTATAATGGATGGAAAATGTTAGGGAACTGTCCGGCAAAAGGGTGGCTGCATCTAATCCAACTTCAAAATCAGAAACATCAATAAGTGTTTCAAAGATTTCCAGGGGAAGTCGACCATTATTACTAATGGTTACTGGTAGAATATGCGATTCGATTTCCTGTACTCTGGGAAACTCTACCTTCCTGGTACTGAGATCTATGTCTGCTTCCTGAATCTCTTCATAGCGAAACACCACCAGTTCCTCCCACTCAGCAGAGAAAATGATATTACCTAGCATTTCAATGGCCATCACCCGACCTCCAGTGTCTTTATAGCCCACTAAAGTCATACCTTGATTATCAAAACTCAATATCTCTACATCATCCCAGTCAGAAACTGCAATTCTAGTTGTATTGGCAGATACCCTTGAAGCGTATCCGCTGGTATTATAATTATCAACAAATAAAGGATTTTGCGGATCACTGACATCTATCATGTCGACACCTGCAGCCCCAACAGCAACGAACAAATATTGACCTACAAGGGAGACATCCTTTGCAGTACCGCTGGTTATTAGACTACCTATGAGCTCTGGGTTCGATGGATCTCGAACTGAAGCAATCTTGATACCTGCAGCGCCATCAGCGATATAGAGTAGACTATCTGAAACCAGACTCGCCCAGGCATTGTGGGTTGATATGTTGCCTACCACATGGAGGTAAGGCGATTGTGATATGTCAACGAGTTCAATGCCATGTTGATGTTTTGACAGGAAAAGGGTAGCACCATCTGTTTCAGCATGTTCATAGCGTTGATCGACTTCACTATTACCCAAATAAACTGTGGCTAAGCTAGGACTGGAAGGATTCGATATATTGATGACATGGACGCCACATTCACGACCTGTACCATAGGCATAATCTCCACTAACAGTCCAGGCGTAAATTCTTCCCCAATCACAACCTCCGGCGTGATACGAAGAAATGACAACCGGATTGCTTGAATCCGAAATATCGACAATATTCAATCCACCCAATCCTGCTGGAATAAATGCCAGATCTTCTTCTATATATACATCAAGTAATTCAAAATTATCTAAACGAGTTTGAGAAAGGATACTCAAGTTCTTGGCATATAAATAATGTTGGGGAAGTATCATCAACCCCAGTAGCAGTAGCTGATAAATTTTGTTATTCATAATCTTAAGTTAAGAAAACACTTCACAAACAGTGTCAGCCCAGCGACAACTCTGGCAATGCTCTATCGTTTAACTATGTTTACTTTATATTGATTAATCTTATAGATTGGGATCAAGAAATCAGAATTCGGCTGCGGACGGATATTTACCAGTACTCCACCATCTTTATTTTGGAGCACCGCCGATGCGTATCAACATTCCGCAGCCGTCTATTTCAAATAATCCAGGTATATATTACAGACAAGAGACCTCAATATTGTCATCCCAATGACAGATGAGGTCATTTACTTCGTTAAAGGGTTTTTTAGAGGGGGCGATTGGTCAGAGATCAGGGATAATTTGATCGCGCTGTGTCGTATCGTGTGGTTTCCATGACTCCAATTTCATCACTAATGAGCCGATTTAGGAGTGGATCTTTTAATATTTGTGTTAGCTCTACAATTGACCCATTCAACAAACACTTGTTCAAGATGAATCGAATCCCGTGACTATAATCAGCGTACCAGTTTATATGCCCACTATAAAGTGGTTGGATTGGCTCACCATTTTGATAATGCCAGCCATAAATGATCACCTTATCTGGTTTGCAAGTAATTTGATTCGACAATATCACATCCTTTTTGTGACCACTAACCAGACAACCAAGGGGGTAATCAGATATGAAGTTGGCTCTGCTTATTTCCACCATTGAGTTATGCTTTCGAACGATATTTATCGTGACCATCTCAGGGCTGGGGGGAATGGGTTGGGGTGGCAGCTTGACTTCAGATGCATTCCAGATGAGATCAACCATTTTACGCGTGGGTAGAATACCTCCCATATGATCGACAACCTGTTGAGCTAGCATCGGCGTCATGGGTATCAGGAAATGATTTACATCTGAGCCAATAGATAAATAATCTGGCATGACAAAGAAGGTCAGGGTATATCTCGTATTCTCTATCGATAAACTGGTTTCTACTGCTACCAATTCTCTGAGGAATCCAGGTATATTTCCTTTTAAAATTTCAGCTAGAATAGCCTGTTCCCTTTGAATCAGCTCCATGGATTCAATTGAACTAGCGAAGACCGTCCCAGACAGGGCATTGTCCTGACGTTGGCTGAGTTCAAGCTTCAGGTTTGGATCAGCAACTTGATTCATAGTTTCAGCTCCAGATACAGCTGATGTGATCAGCCCCAGGCACAAAGCGAGCATCATTGAAATCAGGGATTGAATTGCAGTCTTCATCTAAGCATTACTTCCAATATTTTTGAATAAACCAGGTATGACTATGTTTCTTTGAATATAAGGACACGAATCCAAAACAAGTGTCTTTTCCCTTCTCCATCAATGCATTCGCCTTATTTTGTTTTATGCAGATACCATTCCCATCCGTGTCCACTATGAATCGCTGGGGTAATCCAGAGGGGGAAGTTCTCTTCTTTCTACACGCGAACAGCTACGCTTCAAAAATGTACCTGCCCTTTCTTGAACCCTTGACTAAAGAATATGATATCTGGGGGCCTGATCTACCAGGTCACGGTGATTCTCGCTGGAATGGTCGCATTGAAGCCTGGGTAAATTTAGCGAATTACTATATCGCTTATATTGAAAAAAATCCACCAGGAAGACCTATGGTCGCTATGGGTCATTCAATTGGTGGGATAGTCATCATGCTCATGGCAATTCAAAGACCTGACTGGTTTCATAAAATTATTTTACTGGATCCCGTTATACTTCCCAAAAGAATATTGGCACTCATGCGGGTTTTGAGACTGTTCTCATTAACCCATATCATTCCTCTGACTCGTGCAACAGCCCGACGCAGAAATCATTTCGAAACCAGAGCTTCCGCGCTAGAACACTATTCGAAAAAGGCTATTTTTTCACGCTGGGAACCGCAGTTTCTTGAGGCTTATGTGGAGACCTGTCTCCGTGAAAATGGGAAGGGTGCATTCCAACTGTCCTGTGCACCTCAATTGGAATCCAGTATCTATCAGTCTATCCCATTAAATGTCTGGTCCCTTCCGAAAAAGTTACCTGTCCTTGCCCTTTTCATCATAGGTGAAAAGTCAGATACTGTAAATCAGCGTGGCTTTAAGCGGCTTAAGCGGTCCAGAGGAAATCATATTGTTAAAAGTGTCGTTGCGGGTCATCTTTTCCCCTTTGAAAAACCTGCTGAAAGTATGGCTATCATAAAGGACTATCTGGCCACATGAGAATTGAAATTCACGGTACCAGCGTTAATGATCGAATTGTCGACCAAGCCGTGGATATTCTCAAAAGTGGTGGTCTCATCATCTACCCCACGGATACTGTTTATGGACTGGGATGCGATATTACCCAAAAAGCAGCCATCGAGAGAATTTACCGGGTCAAGGGAATGGAAAAACAGAAACCCCTCAGCTTTGTGTGTTCCGACATCAAAGACATTTCCAAATATGCAAAAATTTCTACTGTAAATTATCGGAATCTGCGAAAGCATCTTCCCGGTCCCTATACTTTTATCCTGCCTGGAACTAGAGAAGTCCCTAAAGCATTGCTTTCAAAACAGAAAACAATGGGTGTTAGAATTCCTGACCATCCACTCACATTGGCCATTGTTGAAGCTCTGGGAAATCCCATTATTTCAACCAGCGTCAATATTAGCGCGAAAAGTTTTGCAAGTGATCCACAAGAATTTTCGGAGTATTATGAAGGCCAGGTTGATCTCATCCTGGATTCAGGTCCTACCTGGGCTGAGTTATCTTCTGTGATTGATATGACAGATGATGACCAACCCATAGTGATCCGGGAAGGACAAGGCGATGTCAGTTGGTGTCTGACATAATCATTTTGAAAGGAAGCTATCATGGCTCAAGTAACCCTTAAAAATTTAGACAAGTCTTATGGAGAAACACAAATTCTTCATGGTATCGACCTGGAAATTCAGGACGGTGAATTTGCCGTCCTCGTCGGTCCTTCTGGATGTGGTAAATCCACCACCTTGAGAATTGTTGCTGGTCTGGAAGAAGCCAGCGGAGGTGATGTATATATTGGTGATACTCGTGTAAATGATGTTGAGCCAAAAAATCGTGATATCGCCATGGTTTTCCAAAATTATGCCCTCTATCCCCACATGAACGTCTATGAGAACATGGCCTTTGGTTTGCGTCTCAGGAAATATTCTGACAAGGAAATAAAGGAACGTGTTGATGAAGCTGCAGAGATTCTCAGCGTTGAAGATTATCTATATCGCCGACCCAAAGAATTATCAGGAGGTCAACGACAACGGGTTGCAGTAGGAAGAGCCATCGTCAGAAAACCGTCCGTTTTCCTTTTTGATGAACCATTATCCAACCTTGATGCAAAACTCAGAGTTCAGATGAGAACCGAGATTAAAAAACTGCATGCCCGACTAAAAACGACCATGATTTATGTAACTCACGATCAGGTTGAGGCGATGACCATGGGTGATCGCATTGTGGTTATGAAGGATGGTTACATCATGCAGGCTGATGAACCTCTGGAAATATATCAACGCCCACAAAACCATTTTGTCGGGAGCTTTATTGGTTCACCCGCCATGAATTTTTTCGAAGTGGAGATAAAAGCTGGCAAATTGGTGAATGAGAAGTTCTCACTACCCATAGTTGATCTGCATCCAAAAACATTAAAAGCTTTTGATGGTCGCAAGGTTAGACTGGGAATTCGTCCAGAGCACTTTCAATTGATCGACTCTCCTTTAAGTATAAAAGCAAACCTTGAAGTCAGCGAGCTCATGGGAAATGAATCCTATTTATACTGCTCTACTGGGATTGATACATTTATTGCCCGAGTTGCTGATAATGCACCGCGTAAGATTGGAACTGCGCTCAGTCTATTTGCTGAACCTGAGACCTATCAGTTTTTTGACCTGGAGACTGGGGAAAGAATCGACTAGATCAGCACACCCTGGTCATAGTCTGATATAGCAATCATTCTAAAAGTTAGAATTGCATCGAGTTTTTTACAACGAACTTGACGAAACCAACCAATAATACCAGTTTAACTCCATAATACGCATAACGTGTCATACTTCCCTTCGACGGAGCCTGTGCTGAGCAAAGCCGAAGTGCTCAGGACAGGCTGGCTCAGTAAGACACTTCTGCTTGTCTCCCTGAGGTGTTACACTGAGCTCGTCGAAGTGCTCTCGAAGGGTGAGGTTCCTTCATGCATCAAAATCACTAGCTCGTCTGCCTGAGGTTCTCGAAGGCTTATTAATCCATTGTCAGTATGCTATCCTTCGAGTCCGTCCTACGGACTCCCTCAGGAAGACAAAATCACTTATTCAGGTCCTCTAATCATACGATACATGGCATCCCAGGGTGGCAGCACGATTGGTTTAACTTCCAGCGCTAGCGCAGTTCTTTTATCTAGATATTTTCTGGGAAGAATCACGCCATATAGATATTGATCAAACCAGGCATCATCCATGAGCCAGTAACCTTCGTTTCCACGCTCGGTGCCCCATGAATTTTCTACCCGCCACTGTCTCGCCTCCTTATCCACAAGATCAACACCAACAAAAACCATGGCATGAGTGGGGATGGATTCGCCATACAGAATTTGCTCGCTTTTTGTCAGGCTAAAGTCCACACCCAGCAAAGCTTCATAATCATAGATACCCCGAACCATGAGTCCATCAGATCCAAGATGCTCCTGTCCAACATCGCAGGCGAACCAGATCGGTTCATCAGCAAGGACCGCCTTCAAAGTCTGTGCTTTGACGACATCCCCGGGAATATTTAAAACAGCCATATCAGGTTTCTCAACCATATCCCTATCAAGGGTAATACTATAGGTTTGATAATAGTCTTTTGTAGGATTCTGAAGCAGATAGACATAATCAGCCAGATCATGATTTACGACATCAGCTCGAAATTGTTGAGGGGTGAAAACTTTGGTTTTGCTCAACTTTTCATCTTCATCCTCATATTGCCAGCTGAAAGATTGGGGCGGTTCACCTAAGGCCAGAGCCAGGATTCGATATACATCTCCCATGGTTTGTTGATGAATCTTTGTATGGGTTTTGGAATCCGCTACCCTACGGATTTCAGAAGCTGCTTTGCGAAGTCTTTTCTTTAAAAGTTTATTCATGTCCTTGGTATTAGAACTGGCATAGGTTTCGGGCATGACAATCATGGGGACCAGGCCATATTTGGCAACCCGATCTACCACCATGTTCCACTGACCCCCATCGCCTATAGGGGAATCCAACAGGAATCCCAGTTCGCGGTCATGGATATCCCTCTCTTTCATGAGTATCATCTGATTTAGGAAAAGATTTGATTTCTCTAGCTTGTCATAAAAAAAGAGGAAATTTTGCGAAAATTCAAAACCTTCGAGATCATACTTATCGATTACCACTGGACGCAAAATATTGAGTCCGGCAAACAGCCAGCATCTCCCACTACTCTTCTGGTTACTAATCCCTTTTACATCAATTTTATCTGAGAATAGGTGTTGTTGTCTTGTCCGGGTGGCTTTGTCAACAGAGAGAGACTTGATGCTATTATTCGCCAGAGCGTTCTGCCGCGCTACGTTGCTCTTGTCTGCATTAAATATTTTCGAATAAGTAGAGATAGAGGCTTTATCAAGTACCTTCATTTCCTGTCCAAAGCCTATTGAGACTATAATGCATAACATGATCTGTATGAAATTTTTCATGATGTATCCCCTTTTGTATGAATACTGCTAAGCTATATATGATCAGTAGTGAAAAAACTGCTTTTCGTTAGATCGATTCTACGACACCAATTGCTTGATGATGGCTTCATGGATGAGGGACAGGAGTGACTGGTAGGATTTATCCGTAGCCAGAGTCATCCCCATTTCACAGGTGCTACTGGTTGAATAATACCCATCGGCACCAATGTCTATAATTTCATTTGATTCCATCTCAGTAGCGCTTTCAGTTAATCCAGGAACCAATAATCCCCTATCCCCGGCAAATCCACAGCAGCCAGTATCCAGAGGAACGATGACCTCCTTGGCACAGCGTTGGGCAATAGCGACCATTTTATCCCCAAGACCCATATGCTGAGTTGAGCAGGTCAAATGTAGAACCACCTTTTGCTTCACATGCCACAGGCTGAGTTTTTCCAGCACCACATCATGGAGGTATTCCACCATGTCATAAATTTTCAGCGCTCGCCATCGAGCCAAATGGATTCCAGATAGAATCTCATCATAATGAGCAAGATGCTTTGAGCAGGGGCTTGTATCCATGACGATGGGCAATGCACCTTCCCTGGAACTGATCCAGAGGATCTCGGTTGTATGAATAGCAGCTTGGAGGGCAGCTTCTGAATAACCTTTGGAACTAAAACTGAGACCACAGCAGAGATTTAATACGTCCTGGGGATATCCGAAACCAATACCAGCGTTTGTAAGTATATCTGCGAAAGCATCAGCAACGGGAAGACCCTCCTGATCAGGATTTGCCAGACTACGCGTCAAACAAGAGGGGAAGTAAATGACATCCAATTCATCGGTCTGAGGAGGTAAAGCTCCAGTGGCCGATTTCAATTGTGGATTTAAAGCAGGGATGGAACCTCGAGATATTCTATTTAATACTTTCAATCCTTGCTGAATTTTCTCACTTCGCATAGCATATATCAGAGGGGTGATTAAACGGAGCAGGACTCTTACGCTGCGTAGGGTCCAGGCAAAATATTTCTGGGCAATTCCATGAATAACCTTCGCGGGAGTCCCGTGGCTTTCCGCTCGCAATTGCTTCATCATGAGACCGGTATCTATATCTACAGGACAACTCATGTTACAGAGGCCATCTACAGCGCAGGTATCAACCCCGTAAAACCGAAAGGACTTCATCAGGCGTTTGATGCTGGTCTCATTACCAGCTACCTCTCCCAGACTTTCAATTTCTCGTAAAACACCAATACGTTGACGTGGGGTTAGGGTGAAGTCTTCGGAGGGACAAACCGGTTCACAGAGTCCGCATTCGATACAGGGATCAATGATGTCGTCAACCAGCGGAATAGGTTTGATATTTTTTAAGTGTATTTGATCATCTCGGCTGATGAGTACATCAGGATTTAAAATACCATTGGGATCAAGGAGCTCTTTAATATCCTGCATAACTTTGTAGGCTGTCGCGCCCCATTCCTTCTCCACAAAAGGCGCCATATTTCGACCGGTACCATGCTCTGCCTTGAGGGAACCATCATATTTGTCCACAACCATCTCAACCAGATCAGACATGAAGGCCGCATAATTTTCGAGTGTATCGGTTTGATCAAGATCCAGGCTCAATTTGAAGTGAAGATTTCCATCGCCGGCATGCCCAAAAATGACAGCATCATCATAGGTATAGCGAACAAATAAGGCTTGAAGATCTTTGATGGCTCTGGCGAGATCTTTCACCTTGAAACAGATATCTTCGCTGAGTACTGAAGTGCCGGAAGGTCGCGTGGCAGCATGGTGTGGGCCCAATTCTCGTCGAATTTTCCAAAGCCGATCCCTTTGAAGGGGATCGCTAAAAAACTGGGGTATGCTGGAGGCATGTTTCTCGTTGATAATCTGTATCGCTGTTTCCACCATGCCATTCAATTCCTGAGTGTCATTCGATTGATATTCGATCAATAACGCCGCAGAACCTGGAGCTATATACATATCCTTATCAAATGGTAAACCGGGGAGATGCCTCACAGCTTTCAGAGCTGAATCATCCATGATTTCAAGAGCAGAACTTCCGGCTTTCTTTAGTTTTGGAACCAGACGAGCTGCCTCAATAATGGAAGGAAGAAATATGAGGGCGGTGGACTTTTGTGAATAAATAGGAACCGTCTTCAAAGTCACTCTTGAGATGAATCCAAGGGTGCCCTCGGAGCCCACCATGAGATGTGCCAGTATGTCCAGAGGCTCCTCATAGTCCAAAAAACTATTCAAGGAGTAACCCATAGTGTTCTTAAGCTTGTATTTGTCCCGAATGCGTTGCCTGAGAGTCTCATTGCCCCTGATTTGATCACGAAGACGGCTGAGACCTTCATGTATATGGGGAGCTTGAGATTGAAGTCTGGATCTATCCTGAGGGTTTGCTGAATTCAGAACCAATCCATTTGGAAGAACCATCTCCATACCAGCCAATGTCATATAGCTGTTAAAGCGCGTTCCTGATCCTATTCCGCTGGCATTATTAGCCACAATACCACCAATCAAGGCCGAACGTATGGAGCCTGGATCCGGACCAATCCGATAGCCCAGTGGTTGGAGACGTTGATTTGCTCTGGCAGCCACAACGCCAGGTTCCAGTACAATGTACTGGCCCTGTTCCAGGACATCCATATTGCGCCAACCCTGTTTGACCTCAACCAGAATGTCATCAGAGATAGATTGCCCGGAAAGACTGGTCCCTCCTGCCCTGAAAACCACGCGTCGATTTCGCTTATTGGCTTCTCCAAAAATATGAGCGATATCTTTTATTGTTGAGGCTTTAATAACCATTTGAGGGAGTAGTCGGTAAAACCCCGCATCTCTGGCATAGGCATGGCGATGAATCAAATCTGTAAATACTGATGATTTGGGGAGCACCTTTTTGAGTGCCCGAAGGGTGAGTCTTCTAGAGTTTTTAATATCCATGGGTTAAATGATTGAATGGATATAGCACATTAGATAACCCTTAATTAAAAGTGAGTGTGAGAATTCTTTCTGTAACTGTTGAGACAGGTAGACAGGCAGGATTAACAGCAATATCATTCACAGTGGAAATCTTACGCTCATCATTGCTGAGCATGGACTCATAGACGACTTCCAGATGATCACTTGATAAGCTTAGGGTTCCGTCGATATCTAATGCATCAAGGACTAGATCGAGAGTGAAAACACCTGTGCTGGTATCAGCAGACCATATTCCGTCTGATCCAAGGTCTGAGATGAGTAGAATTGGTTCACATCCGGTTCCCCAGTTAACTGGCAATCTACCAGCAAGGGTCCCCGTCAGGTCATCTCTCAAAGTTACTGTACCCCCGATGGAATCAGCACCCGTATCTGTATAAAGATCTGATTCAACCAGGATCAATGTCCCGGCAGTAATGGTAACAGAGTCGACACCATCCTGAGGAGTAATAAAGGCCAGGGTTGTGTCACGAAGTGTGGTAGCCTCCACATTAATGGTCATCTCCGCTAAAGTATATTCCCCAGTAAGTGGATGGGTGTTTCCAGGAGTAGCTTCATCATCCTCACAGCCAATCAACAACCCTCCAACGATTGAAATGATTAATCCAGCTCTAATGATATTTACCATGATAGGCACTCCTTAAGAACAAAAAGGCCGCAGTAGCGGCCTTTTTCAGACCGTTGAAAAACCCAGTCATTTTGGC
>JABMQQ010000021.1 GCA_013202495.1 Fidelibacterota bacterium
AAAGCACCAAATTCCATGGAAGCCTGCTCGTATTTACGAAAGTCAATCATCGTAAGCGACTTAATCAGCATACCCGAGTATTGGATGTGGTTTTATCGTTAATCATCACGTATCGATTCAATACCTTATCTTGGCCAGTTATCAAACCGGTCAATTTTACCCCTGTTTTAGAATCAGTTTGACGACCGGCTGTCCTGCCAAGATACCTGTCTATCCCTGAAGCCTGATGGGCATCAGGAGCATTACTAATTCTTCTTTTTCGGCCTGTACTTCAGGCAATATTAATCCAGGACCAATTTCAGATCCCAGTCTAAAGACCACGCGATCCGTTTCGACATTTTTGAGCATATCCTTGAGATAAATCGAATTGTAACCCAGGGTCAATTCTTCCCCATCATAGTCGGACAGGACCTGTTCTTTAGCACTTGTGCTGGCTTCTGGATCTTCGGTAAACACTTCGATATATCCAGGATGCAGTTTCAATGCGACCTGGTGGGTCGTGCGGTTTGAAAATATGGACACGCGGCGAACTGTGGTAACCAGGTCTTTACTGGAAAGCGTTACCGTCTTGTCATTGGTGGATGGAATAACACTTCCATAATCTGGGTATTGTTCATCAATTAGGCGGCTGAAAATGGTGGCCGTCTCTGTGGCGACGCTGATATACTTTTCCCCGACAGATAGATTGATGGTGTCGCCATCATCCAGAAAGGACTGGATCAGCGATAGAAATTTTGGTGGAACAATGATATTGGCTTCAAAATCGGCAGAGACAAAATCCCGGTTGGTATATTTTACCAGACGATGACCATCAGTGGCAACGGCGCGAATTTCGTTATTCTTCAATTCAAAAAGAACACCCAGGAGAGCTGGTTTCAATTCATCCTTTGAAACAGCAAATACCGTTTTTTCCACAGTTCGTTTTAAAACTTTAGATTTAATTTCGAGACTTTGAGCCGGACCCAGTTCAGGTGCATCAGGGAAATCCAGGGCAGGACGCCCAACGATCTTATACGTACCACCTGTTGTGGATAGCGTCACCCGACTGTCATCTGACCAGGTAAAGGTGAGTTCTGTATCAGGTAACTCACTGGTGATCTCCTGGAGCAGACGGACAGGTAATGCGACTGCCCCCTCATCGTCTCCCAGGACATTCAGGTTCAGGGTATATGTGATCTCGATATCAGTACTGCGCATGGAGAGAACATTCCCTTTCACGGTGAAGAGAATGTGGTTGAGAATAGGCATGGTTGAGCGGGTGGGGCTTACGCGAGCCACCTTTTGCAAGCCGTGTAAAAGGGTTGACGAGTCAACGGTAAATTGCATGGTTTTGATCTCCGAATGTCGGGTTATTCACTGTCCTATTTAAAGCAAACCAAACTAAACTTGGAACCGAGCAATTCAAAGCTTGAACCTGTATAAATTAGCCAGTAACAGCACTTTTTTCGCCCAAAACACCCCTTTAAAGGCCGTGAAATGACCTGAGGCAGGACTGACCCAGGGTAAAACGGCATATTTTCGTGAATTTTCTAATCAGATGAGAGTCTGGCTCCAAAGATGGAAGTACTCCTTGTTGAGACCCGATCATCGCCTAGTTTTGTAGCATCAATTTGTAAACACAATAAATGGGGTGGTTTCTGAAAAATTTTATCACGCGATGGTTTATAAATAATCCAATCCGATTTAGACTCTTTCTGGTTTTTGTCGGTATTCTGGCGGGAGTATCACACCCCTGGTTAAAAAGTGAAGTAACGGCAGAGTTGTCTGACACGAAAATGATTTTCATGCTGGGATTCTCCACGGTGACCTTCACGTTTATGCTCACCTTATACCGCATTCTGCAAAAGCTCTTTCGCAAGGGCGTTGAAGTTGAAGGTCGCAAAGTAGACTTTGATGAGCGTACCATGGTAAGGGCTGCAGGTATCTTTTGGTTTATTCCTTTTGGCCTGACCTTACAAGTGGCAACCTTTAGTTCTGCCGCCTCTGACCCATATTTTGGAAGGGTCATGATTATTCAAGGCTTGGCCATCGCTCTAGGTGCGTGGTCGTCACAGATCATTAAGAAATAGTCGAGACCGGGAGTTTTTGTATGAATATGTACGGGGGATACAATTTGAAAATTAATAGATTTATTCTTTTGCTCCTTACTGTCTCAGCCTTAATTGCTGAGAATTCAACAATAAATCATCCAACAACAACATTTTCAAAATCCCACGTTAACCTCTTCCCTGTTTATGATAAAGAGCTGATCGGATTTATTGATTCAACAGGCGCGACAAGAATTAAACCACAGTTCTCAATACTCTTTAATGATACAACTATTCGGTATATTGAATCCGCTACCGGGACCCAAATGCCCTCGGTGCTCCCTTTTTATTATAGAGAAGGCAAGCTGGTCCTGGGACAATCGGAGACCTACTCTTTGCTCAAGCATGGTAACCATTACTCAATTATTAATGAAGCCGGTCAGCTTGAAGTGGAAAAGATCTTTGAATGGATGGGAGAATTTAGAGAGGGATTGGCACCGATTTGTCAGGCAAGAACATTTCTAGGAATAAAGATAGGTGAAAAGTGGGGTGCAATTGGTCACGATGGGCAGGTGCAAATAAAACCCCAGTTTGATTATCTCGGTCCATTTTCGGAAGGTCTAGCCGTGGCACGAAAGAAGAAATATTATGGTTTTGTTGATACTTCTGGAGCCTGGCATATCCCGCCTCAATTTCAAGAATGCCGGCCCTTCCAAGAGGGGTTAGCTGCAGTATCTGTTGATGGAAATTGGGGATATATCAATAAACAAGGGAAGCAAATAATTGAAACAAGTGCTGATCGGGTCTGGGATTTTAAGAATGGTCGAGCTCGGGTAAGCGTTGCTGGACAATACGGATTTATAGATTCTGCAGGCGGCTTTGTTGTAAGACCGTCATTTGATTTTGCCCTGGATTACCAAGAGGGTTTGAGTTGTGTTACCAAAGATAGTATTGGTGGATACATTGATCAGGATGGGCAGTGGGTAATTAGTCTTCAGTATGCAAATGTAGGTGCATTTTCACAGGGTATAGCTGCTGTAAAAGTGGGTGAGTTGTGGGGTTATATCAATCGAGAGAATGAAATGGTCATAGAGCCTCAATATCAACTGGCCTTCCCCTTTCAAGGTGGTTTAGGTATTGTCTGGGAAAATTTCCAGCCAGTTTATATAAATCCCAGGGGTGAAAAATTATCCGTTCTCTATCTGGATGTAACACCAAAACAGAATTTTATTAAACGCTGGTTTACCTATCCCAAAACCAGATAGAGAAACTTCTCCTCTTTTCAATCGACAAAACTGGTATTATTTTTACCCAGTTAACCACAATTCCTGAATAACCTTTTCTTTTAATCCAAAGCAGTCTCATTTTATAAGATGGAAAAAGCCATGTATGTTGAAATTGTTTTCCCCCTGAGTCTTGATCAGGCCTTTACCTATTCGGTTCCAGAAGAACTGAACGATGTCGTTCAGGTTGGCCAACGCGTGATTGCTTCCCTGGGTCGGCGCAAACAACAGGGCATGATCATAGGCGTCAAATCAGATCCACCTGCAGATTTCACCGGTAAGCTAAAAAGTTTTGAAAATATCGTAGATCCAGTCCCGGTTTTTGATCTACACCTTATCAATCTTCTCAAATGGATGAGCCGCTATTATTTCACACCACTGGGCAAGGTGATCCAATCCGCCATTCCATCTGATGCTCGCATGAAAAAAGAAATCATCATCCAGCCCACAGCGCTCTTACACGGAACAGATGAGCTAAGTAAATTTTTAAAGGTGAAGGGCCTGGTTCGTCTTTCAACCCTGAAAAGAAAATTCGGTGCAGACATTGCCGTGAACCAGGTTGCCCGTCTACAAAGACAAGGTCTATTGGAACTTGAAAATGAATTTGAATTCAAGGGGAAAAGAGCCTCGAGTTACCTTGTTGTTCCAGATCTGGGTCGTGATTCAGAAATTCCCACCAATGCCAGAGCCCAGCAAAAAGCTTTTGATATTCTCAACGATTTTCCTGATGGGATACCTCTGGATAAGCTACGGGATGACTATGAGGTTTACCGACCCATCATTCACAAGCTGGCTGATCGTGGCCTGGTGACTTTGCAGGAAATTGAACCTGATATCGACCCCCTGAAAGACTATCACAGGCCACCACCAAAGACGGTTGAGCTGAACCACGAGCAAAGCATTGCACTAAATGAAGTAACTCGCTCTCTGGATGACCATGTCTTCACACCCTATCTGCTTTTTGGCGTTGCGGGGAGTGGGAAAACAGAAGTTTACTTAAATGCCACTGCTCATGCTCTACAACAAGGTCGCTCTGTCATTGTCCTGGTACCTGAAATTGCTCTAGCACCTCAAATTGCCTATCGCTTTCAATCACGCTTTGGGAATATTGTGGCTCTCTGGCATTCAGGTCTTAAAGGGGCAGAACGACTCTGGACATGGCAGCAGATTCAGAAGAACAAATTTACCATTGTGGTGGGCGCCCGATCAGCAGTTTTAACGCCCCTGAAAGATCTGGGTCTCATCATTGTCGATGAGGAACAGGAGAACAGCTATAAACAACAGGACAATGAGCCTCGCTATCATGCCCGTGATGTGGCTTTGGTACGTGGTCAGGAAGAAAAAGCAGTAGTCTTGTTGGGCTCGGCGACACCTTCTCTGGAAACCTATTACAATTTGACCACCAATCGATATAAGGGACTTCATCTCACCAAACGCTGGGAGAAAGCCAAACCTCCACTGGTCGATCTAATCGATATGGGTGCCGAGCGGGAAGAATCTCGGGATTATTCCAATCCTTTCTCCAGAAAACTTGTTGCTGCTATCAGAGAGACCCTGGAGAATGGGAAGCAGGTCATTTTATTTCAAAATCGTCGCGGCTATGCACCTGTCATTACCTGTAAAGATTGCAACTGGACCATGGCTTGCCCACATGATGACATTTCGCTGACCTATCATAAAATTGGCAACAAAATGCGTTGTCATTTTTGCGATTTTGAAGCACCCACTCCCGTGAGTTGCCCTGAATGTCGTTCGCTGGAGTTAAAATTTGGTGGAATGGGAACCCAGATGGTTGAAGAAGCGCTGGAGACCCAGTTCCCAGACGTACCGGTTTGTCGTATGGATATGGATACCACTCGAGGGAAAGGTGCTCACACCAAATTGCTGGGCGATTTCGCCCGAGGGCAGTACAAAATTCTGCTAGGCACCCAGATGATTGCCAAAGGTCTGGATTTTGAAAATGTTACCCTGGTGGGGGTGATTAATGCAGATTCAGGTTTGCATTTTCCAGATTTCAGGTCCCGGGAAAAAACCTTCCAACTGGTGTATCAGGTCTCTGGTAGATCCGGCCGTGGCGAGTTCCCCGGTCGTGTCGTTGTACAGAGTTGGATGCCAGATGATATTTCCATCCAGTGTGCCACCAGAAGTGATGTCAAACTCTTCTACAATGGAGAGCTAAACGATCGCGATCAACTCCAGTATCCACCCTTCTCCAGAATGATATCCTTCGGGTTTCAGGGGCGCTCAAGGGATGCTGTGATTCGATTGGCAGAGCGTGCCTCAGAATTGTTTAAAAACCAGAAGCTTGTTCAGTTGCTAGGACCAGCACCTGCTATGATTGAAAAGAGTCACATGGGATTTCACTGGAAGTTGGTGCTGAAGACCTCCAAAGCAGATGATCCCAGCGGCGGGGCTCTCCGACAGGCTGCAGCACATGTACTACAATCCACCCAAGACAAGTATGTTCGAGTAACTGTAGATGTGGACCCTTATCAAATTCTCTAATCAGTATGCTCGGATATTATTCCTGGTGCTGCTGCTGATTTTTTCAATAGCACCTCTCTCAGGCCAGGCGCTTTTTCTGAAGTCAGGCAATCTTTCAATGATGAGCGACAAGGGAGACTCTACACTTCTCCTGGGGGCTGTAGAATTGATTCGTGAAGAACAGCAATACTACGAGGCACTGTTCGGGTTACGTCTTGAAAAGGAGTTAGAAATTCGGTTCTACTATAATCCGGATAAGGTGGGTTCTCGTTTGCATGCAGTTCCCTATTGGAGTGCTGGTATTGCAAGGTCGGGTTCAGAAATCCTGATCTTTGGAAGGAATCGTAATCAGTGGCTCTCAACTCTAAAACACGAGCTGTTCCATGCCCTTCTGGGACAAAATGAGGTGGGTATCCCGGTCTGGTTGAACGAAGGTCTGGCGCAATGGCACGCTGGTCAAATGGACTGGGGTGGGTTTATGGAGTTGGGGACCGCCACAGCAAGGGGATATCTTATACCTCTGGTTGATATGGATGTAATTCTCAGCTATAATCACAAACGAGCGAACCTGGCTTATGCCCAGGCCTTAGACGCCACAAGGTTTCTGATCAAACGTCATGGAGAATCCATTTTACCCTATCTGCTCCGTGCAGATGAACTTGGTTTCCGGGAACGCTTTAGGGCTGAGACCGGTGAAGATTTAATCAACTTTGAAATAGCCTGGAGAGAGAAGCTGGAGGAGCAGTTCTGGTTTTTCAAGATTTCACGTATCCCGGGCGTTCTCTGGGCGGTATCTCCCCTCATAGTCGTCCTGGCCTGGTACCTCAAACGCCGCAGGGGCAAAAAGAAACTGGAAGAATGGGACCAGGAAGAATCTGTTCATGATAAACCCAAATATTTTGCATGACCCTGATCTGCTCAAACCATTTTGAAGCATGCGGAAAATGGTTTTTTAGTTTGATGATGCCAGTCGCGTAACTACTATTTACTCACCCGGGGGCACAGCTAGGAGAATTCTATGAAAAATTCAATCATTATACTGCTGATTGGTGTGCTATTAAGTGGGGTCGCTATGAGTCAAGAGACACCCGATCCCCGAATAAAGCAGGCACAGCAGTTAGAGGCTGATAAAAAGTTCAAGGAAGCATTTAAGCTCTACGAGAAAATCCACAAAACCACCCCGGAGAATAACACGATTACCTTCAAGCTGGCAGGAATGGCTCACACGTTAAAAAACTATAAAAAAGCAATTAAATATTATGAGAAACTTGCACCCAATGAAAATCCAAACGTGCTTTATAATCTGGCTTGCTCTTATGCCATGCACGGTAAGGAAAAGAAGGCTTTAGTGGCTCTTGAGTCAGCTGTAGACAAAGGTTTTATACAGCTCGGCCTCATGAAAACAGATCCTGACCTGTCCAGTATCAGAGATAGTGATAAATTCAAAATGATCGCCAGCTCCGTAAAATCGGTTGAGAATGAACCTGAAGCTCAAAAGTTTGATTTCTGGGTGGGTGAATGGAATGTTTATGGTCCGAATGATGTGAAGGTTGGGGAAAGCAGTATACAAAAAATTCTTAAAGGTAATGTCATCCTTGAGAATTGGAACGGAGCTACTGGTTTTGCTGGTAAAAGCTTCAATCATTTCCACATGGCATCAGGTCGCTGGATTCAATACTGGGTGGATCAAAGCTCAGGCAGGATTTATTTCGAAGGAAACTTTGACCCTGAACAAAACGCCATGGTCTACTATGAACAGGTGGATAAAGATTCAGAAAAGCCATTACGACGTCTCACCTTTTTTAACATTTCCCCGGACAGTGTAAGGCAGTTTTCTCAGCTAAGTTCAGACTATGGAAAAAACTGGAATGTGGAATATGATTTTATGTACGTGAAAAAACCATAGGAAGAGCTCATGACCACTACCGTTACAGTAATCGGATCAACTGGTTTAATAGGCTTAGAATTTCTCAGCAATATTGCTGAAGGGGAGTACCAGAAGGTAACTGCCATAACCCGTCGTCAGATTCCCTCTCTGTCTGACAAGCCATTTATCCACCAAGCTACCCACAACTTTGAGGATCTTGAAAGTATGCGCGCTGATCTTACATCTGATGTGTTGGTCTGCACGCTAGGCACCACAATTAAAACCGCCGGATCACAGGAGCGTTTCATTGAGATTGATCATGATATCCCCCTGGCGCTGGCAAAAATAGCTCGAGAGGAAGGTTGTAATACCTTCATCCTGGTGTCATCCATGGGTGCTGATGCCCACTCAAGTATCTTCTACAGCCGTGTTAAAGGTCAACTGGAGGAGGCTCTCAAGGCAGTAGGCTTTCCGCGATTGCACATCCTGAGACCCAGTCTTTTATTAGGAGACCGACAAGAAAGTCGCCCTGGTGAATTTTTGGGTAAACTCGTCATGCAGCCTTTGTCTTTCCTCATTCCCTGGAAATACAAACCCATCCATGCCAGCACGCTGGCAGCGAAAATACACGAATTAATTGTTGCTGGAGAGACGGGAATCAGAATCTGGTCAGGCAAAGAACTTTTTCACAAAAATTGATCCAGAACACATACTGGATTTGTCTGTGAGCACCAGCACAACATGAAGCTCTCTATCTTCACATATTATCTTCAGACGGGGCAAAACTGGAGGATGGAGAAATGGATGATAACAAACAATACGGTTTTCAACTGTTTATTCTTATTGCCACGTTAGTCTTGGTTGTAGGTATCACCCGTCTGTAAAAACTTCTTCTGGGCTTTTTCCATGGACAGGCCACAAGCGGTGGCAGGTCATTATTTCTAATTAAATATTATTTCCGTAAGCCTGAGAAACTCCAAAGGACTGAGTTGCTCTGGCCGCAAATTCAGGTCAAACTGATCCTCAATACTATCCCGGTCCGTTAAAATTGATTTTAGACTGTTCCGTAAAGTTTTACGCCGCTGATTGAATGCGGTTCTGACCACATGTCTCAAGTGAGGTTCAAGCTCAGCTGAAACTGGATTGTGCTGGTCAAATGAAAAGCGTACAAAACAGGAATCCACATCAGGAATCGGGTAAAACACATGGCGACTGATATCGAATAGATATTCGGTTTTAGCAAATAGGGCAGCATAGACAGAAAGAATCCCATACACTTTGGATCCATGGGGTGCAATCAAACGCTTGCCCACCTCTTTTTGCATGAGAAAGTGGACATCCCCAATGCGTTCATGATGTTCAAAGGCCTGGAGTATCAACTGAGATGTGATGTAATAGGGGATATTGCCCATAAGTCGAAAATCACCCAGTTCTGCAGGAGGTGACCATTTTAGGAAGTCCCTATACTCATATGAGAAAGAAGGTATCTCATTTCGAATGAGCTCGAGATATTCATCCATGCGAGGATCGATTTCAATGGCATGGAGCTGTTTCACACGGGTTGCGAAAAGACGGGTAAGCGCCCCAGACCCAGGACCAATTTCTACCATAATATCATCTGGCTGAGGATTCACGGTCCGCACAAGCTTGTCCAACATGGCTGGATCAATGATGAAATTTTGGCCCCATTTTTTCAGGGCATATAAATCAGGCTTTAAACCCATGGTAGCAGTAAAATAATTGTGCGTTGGGTGGTGAGGGGCGCAACGTATTGCGCCCTCTGCAGGGTAGAAGAAAAAATGGGTTTATGATAGTTCATTCAGTCCAAAAAATATTTCAGCTGTACGAGTGGTTGCTTTGGCCAGCAGTTCGATATCCATGTTCAGTAGTGATGCGATTTTTTCAGCAATATGAGGTATGTATTTAGGTTCGTTAGGACGTTTTCCACGATGCGGGACGGGCGTGAGAAAAGGGCTGTCGGTTTCCAGCATGAGACGTTCCAGCGGCATGCGTGTAGCCACATCCTGAACGGCTTCATTTTTTTTGAATGTCACGGTCCCGGTGAAGGAGATGTGATACCCTTTATCCAGAAGCGGTTTGGCTATTTCCCAGGGAGACGGCCAGCAGTGAAAAACGCCTGATGTGTTTCCATGTTCGAGAATTTGCTGAACAATATCCTGGTCTGCTCCACGGTTATGAATAATCGCTGGTTTGCCGGTGGCCAATGCCAGATCGAGATGATCTCGAAAAAAGATTTTTTGAACATCAGCAGGGGAGTCATCCCAATAATAATCCAGGCCTGTTTCACCCACAGCCACTACTTTTGGATGAGAAAGCATATCAACAATCTCTTTCTCCCAGTTTTCAGGTGCTTTTGAACAATCGTTGGGGTGGATTCCCGCGGCGGCAAATATCTGAGGGTGGTCCTCAGCCAGACGGATAGCAATTTCAGATGTGGGGAGGTCAATTCCCACCACAATCATCTTGTGGATACCCTGTTCTGCTGCAGCATCTAGAACCTCATTCGTTCTATCCAAAAAGGGCTCTATGTTCAGGTGACAGTGGGTATCTATGAATTTCATAAGGGAAAATTATGTAATCCAGGTCGGGATTCGAATCCCAACCTGGATGCATAAATTATTTATCGTACTTTAGATCCTGGATCAACATCCTTCAAAGGAATCAGAGGCGAGATAACTTTCCCATCATCAGCAGCTAGAATCATTCCCTCAGAAATCTCACCACGAATCTTGGCAGGTTTCAAATTAGCCACAATGGAGACAGACTTGCCCACCAGGTCCTCAGGCGAATAGTGCTCGGCAATCCCGGCAATCACCTGGCGCTGTTCAGCACCAAAATCCACCTGCAGTTTCAAGAGTTTATCTGCATTTGGATGTTTCTCGGCCTTAATAATTTTCGCAACCCGGATATCCATTTTCATAAAATCATCAAAACTGATTTCGTCCTTAATGTCCAATTTTTCTGGTGCTTCTTCAGGGACTTCCTGCACTTCGATACGTGGAAAGAGACCATCGGTTTTACCCAGTTTGGTACCGGGTTTATTGTGTCCCCAATCAAACCAACCTTCCTCGCTGAGACGTGACTGGGCTGAGGTCCCCATCACTTCCAGTAGTTGTGAGATTTTTTCCGGCATGACAGGATATAGGTGAACGGCACTAAGCCGCAGAGCTTCAGCCGCATTGTACAGGACAGCCCCGGCTCGATCTTTGTCAGTTTTCAGCAATTTCCAGGGTGCGGTCTCTTCCAGATAGCGGTTGATCTCACGCAGTACATCAAAGACATGGGTGATGGCATAATTCACGCGCATTTGATCCAGCTCAGAGCTGACCTTTTCGCGCAATGCAGCCACATGCTGAGCCAGATCTGAATCCACAGGCATGGTTTCGCCAGGATCAGGCAGGATAAAATCAAAATTCCGGCCCAAAAGTTTGGTAATGCGATTCACCATATTCCCCAGATCATTAGCCAGATCAGAGTTATAGCGACTCACAAAACCGTCCATGGTGAAGCTGGCATCCTGGCCAGGAGTCATTTCCCGCATGAGGAAATATCTCAAAGCGTCGACACCATATTCATTGGCAAGATCCAGTGGGCGCACAACATTGCCTAGAGATTTAGACATTTTGGCGTCCCCCATGAGCCACCAGCCATGAGCAAAAATAGTTTTCGGGAGGGGCAGATCTGCAGCCATGAGCATGGTTGGCCAATAGACTGCATGGGTGGTGAGGATATCCTTACCGATAAGGTGGAAATCTACGGGCCACCATTGCTTGAAAGTTTCTTCCTGGTTGGGATAGCCAATTGCTGAAATATAGTTGGTCAGGGCGTCAAACCAGACATAGGTGACGTACTCATCATCAAAGGGCAATTCAATACCCCAGTTAAGCCGAGCTTTGGGACGAGAGATACACAGATCGCCTAATTCTTGTCTTAAAAAACCCAGAACTTCGTTTTTGCGGAAAGCCGGTTGAATGAAATCAGGATTGTCATGGATATAGTTGATTAAATCTTCCTGATAGGCTGACATTTTGAACCAGTAATTAGATTCAGAGAGGCGTTTTACGTCTCGCCATTCACCTTCTTCGTATTCTTTATCAGTCAGAAAACGCTCTTCAGCAACCGAATACCAACCTTCGTAGGTGTCCTTGTAAATCAAATCTTTGTCCCACAATTTCTGTAGTAAAAAACTCACGACAGACTTGTGATTATCTTGAGTCGTGCGAATAAACTGATCATACTGAATATTCAGAGCGTCCCACTTCTCCTGGAAGCGAACCACATATTCATCCACATGCTGTTGTGGGCTTACACCCCTCTTCTCAGCAGCCTGCTGGACTTTTTGACCGTGCTCGTCTGTACCAGTTAAGAAATACGTTTCATCCCCGAGGGCTCTATGAAAACGGGCCACCACATCTGCCAGGATTGTCGTATAGGCGTGACCAATATGGGGCTCATCATTTACATAATAAATAGGGGTGGTAACGTAAAAACGCGACATGGGGTCTTAGTTCTTTCTCTCTTTATAATCAGCATCCATATGTTTGAGTGCCTTTTTAATGGTCTCTAGATCATGGGTTTCGATACCACCTTGCTCATAAGAAACGGTACAACGTCCATTGAGGACATCATTTGAGATGATGGTGCCTAGTCCCTCTTTAGTCTCAATTGGAAGACCGACCGAAGGAAAATCCTTCATGGCTTCGTGATAAAAATCCCATTCAAAGCGTAAACAGCATTTCAGTTTCCCACAGGCACCGCTGAGCTTACTTGGATTAATGGGCAGGTTCTGATCTTTGGCGTACTGGGTCGTAACGGGCTCAAATCCATCCATAAAACGGGAACAGCAGATCTGTTGACCACAGGGACCCTGACCATCCAGACGACGGGCATAATCTCGAACGCCAATCTGTCGCATCTCTATACGGGTCCTAAACTCATAGGCCAGGTCTTTAACAAGTTGTCGAAAATCTACCCGCTCTTCAGCAGTATAGAAGAAGGTCATTTTGCGACGATCAAGCTGGTATTCAACATCACCCAGTTTCATCTTCAGGCCATTTTTTCCAATGAGTTCCAGCCCCCGCTTGAAAGCCTCTGGTTCATCACGTCGATTATTGTGATGTATACCTATTTCTTTTTCATTTGCTCTGCGAAGGAGATTGTGAATAGACTCGCCATTTTTGCGATTATTAAACGCTGGTTCAATACTGGGGCATCGGTTACAACCCTCAACCTTATTACAGACCGGCGTAACCAAACCAATGTCCTCACCGAGTTCGGTTTCAACAACGACATATTCGCCAGATTTTAGAGCTAGACTTTCGGAATTGGTAAAAGTTTCACGACGATTGCCTTTGAAACTGACCTTTATCAATCCTGGTGGTTTGGGTTCACCCTCTTCAGAAGGCATGGGGTTGTGCTGTGCATAGTGTGTCATGTATTTATATCCTGACCGTTGGTCCTGGGACCGCTGGTTCTATTCTTTTACGTTCAATCCTGGGGTGCTTGTCCCCGCAGGTGTTTTCGTAGTTCGAAAAATAAGGCAGTAATTGCGAGCTGCAAATGAACTTTACGTGCTAAAGCATCCTTTGTGCGCTCGATCGCTTTGATAGCGCCATAGCTATCGCAGCTAGGAAATAACTTTTGCATCTGTTGTACCTGAGCCACCCAGAGGGCCGTTTCACCAGGTTTAATATCAAGGGCCACATCTCTAAAAAAGAGGATGAGCAGGGATAGAAACTGTTGTCGCGACTCATCATTCTCGAGGTCTTTGTCTTTGAGGAGCAGGGTTTGCTTATGCACAGAAACAAAATCTTCGCGGGCCAGCGTGTTCAATGTTGCGCGTATGCGGTCCAGCCAAAAAGTGTTGTCCTGTTCTGCAAATGTATGAGCTGCTGCCAGGTCTCCCATGGCCATGCGTGCGCTGATCTCAGCCTGGACTGCATCTACCCCTTTTTTCTCCACCAGATCATCTCTGATGAGCTTCCAGCTCAAATCAGGAATATGATGCATGGCACAGCGGGAGCGAATCGTGTCGGGCAAGCGATCAGGGAATTCAGTCGTCAGGAGAAACACGGTCCCTTCAGGTGGCTCCTCTAGAATCTTTAAAAGGGCATTAGCTGCTTCCACATTCATTCTATGAGCGCGGAGAATGATGACAATGCGGGTACTGCCCGTATCGTGAGCGAGGTAAATATCTTTCCGCAATTTACGTATGGCCGCAATTCTGATATCATTGGCTCCATCAATTTGGAGATGATAGTAGGGCCATTTGACTTTTTTGCCCAGCTCTTCATTTATGAGAGTCATTTCCCCATCCTTGATACCGGCAAAGGGATCGGTTTGGCTGGCAGAGCGTCGAGGCAGAGCAAATATGAGATTTAGAGCGGGATGTTCAAAATTTTGCATTTGTCGGCAGGCCGAACATTCCCCACAGGGTTTATTGTTTTCTGCTTTGCAATTGAGGATTGTTGCAATGGTAAAAGCCATGGCGTCTTTGCCTACACCTGAATGTCCACTAAGGATGTGGGCATGACCAAAACGTCCAGAGCGTATTAGAGCCTCCCAATAACGGCGAGTCTTGTCCTGTCCTATTAGATTGTATGGATTTAGCGTTTCAGCCACTTTAATGGATCTACTTTATCTTTTCCGCGCCAGACTTCAAAATGTAAACGTGCTCCATCAAGACTGCCCGTATCACTCACCTGGGCAATAACCTGATCCCTGAGCACATATCCATTCATATTAACCTGAATATTATCGATGTGAGCATAAACGGTATAATAACTGTCACCGTGATCGACAATCATGGTGTTACCATAGCCGGGAATCCAGGTAATGGCTACAACGATTCCATCCAGAACGGCGCGAACACCTTTACCTTTGGGGGCAGCGATATCTATACCAGGATTGGTGGTGACTGTGCCCAGTTTTTCGTTTTTCTGGGGTCCAAAACGGCCCACGAGTTTGCCCTGTACCGGCCAGCTGAGCTTACCTTTGTATTTGGCGAATTCACCCTTGGCCTGATCCATGGTCATACCACGCCGTCTTGCTAATTCTCGGAGACGTTCCTGTTTTTTCTTTTCCAGGTCTTCAATCATGCCTTGAATTTTTTTGGCCGCGGCCTGTTTGGTCTTTACCTGTTGCTGCATGCCCTTGCGATCACGTTTCATGGTGCTGAGTTGGGATTCTTTTTTCTTCTGCTGGGAAGAGATTTGCCGACTGGCTTGCTCTTCCTCGCGAATATTACGTTTTACCTCTCCCAGTCGCCGGGCCAGATTATTTTGATCGCTCCGATTATTCCGAATCATCAACTGAAGCTCATTAAGGGTGATTTCCTCAGCTTTGTTAATGGCAGATAAATAGGTTGTCCGTCGTAAAGCCTGATGAATATCCCCAGAGGTTAGCAACAAGTCGATATCGCGATTATGTCCCAGTTTGTATGCACGGACAGCCCTTCTGGCCGCACGTTCCTTCATTATCAGGATTTTTTGATCTGTTGTTTGAATAGTTTCATTTAATAGGCTTATCTGGCTCTCTTTGAGTCGTCGTTCTTTTTGCAGCTCTCTTTTTAACTGGGTGACCATGGCGATTTGCTTATCCAGGTTTTGAATTTGCCTCAGCGTCGCCTTTTCATCTTTTTGGGTCTTATTTATCCGTGAATTGAGACGATCGATTTCCTTGCGAATTTCTTTGAGCTTTTTGGACTGAGAGTTAATGCTTTTATCCAGATCTTCAGTCTGACCAGAGGACATGCCAAAGGCAAGGAGTAAAGAAAGTAGTATATAGAGCGCTTTTTTCATCATCGTTTAAACTAAGTGAATTCAACTAAAAGCAATAGGTCAAAACCATCATGTTTTTGCTTTTGAAAAAGGGCAGATTGCTTTTGTTTTTTTGGAGAACCAGTCAGATTTTTTAGAAAAGCTTGGGTTTGATTCAGTGAAACGAGGTCTGAAAAAAGTTGAAATACACGAGTAAATGATTGTTTGCTTTTACATTTGGTTGTCCAATATTCCACGCAATAGTCAGGAAAGTCCAATTGGAATTAAAGTGCTAAACACAGGAAACTGTGTAAGAGCCTGACGAGTAGGAAGCCGCCTCAGGCGGTATGTTTTAAGAAAGA
>JABMQQ010000022.1 GCA_013202495.1 Fidelibacterota bacterium
GCGATCTTGTCCGAATTACTTTGACGACTTACAGATAATATGTTACTCGTTCTTTGCGCTCGATTGCACTTTCATCTTGCCCATGGTCAGGATGGTCTTGATGCTCCTGAAATTCTTTCACATGCTTCATCAATAGATCATGGTTCATAATAAACCTCAATTTTCTTCTTTTAGGATAGTCCTAAAAACTAATAGAAGGCTAAGATTATGCAAGATGACACTCCTCGCTTGGAGTGACCAGTTGATCTATGATCAAGAGGTGCTCTTTTTGAAATTGTTGACTCATCGTGGTTTTGTGAAGCTGGACCAAGCTGGGTATCCCCAAACACATCCCTAGAGCTTCTATTTGCTATGCAAAGAGGGCTGATTGATGGTCATATATGAGTAGGTTATTTCCCAAAAATAACCACTGGCGATCATCTGTTTGTCTAGCCAACATAAGATATGGCTGTATTGGTAGAATAGCTCTAAAGCGTATTAATCAATATTTCTGTTCTCTCTGTTGTCCTCAATCAAGTTAGGTTTAGTTTATAGCTCATCTGGGGGATTTGCATGGTAATTAGCAAAACGAATCCCCTTCTCTGAAACTGCTTATGTATTTGACTTCTGAAAAAATGAACCGGGGTATTAATGAGCTCTAAAACAAACGCTGTAAATGATTACATCCAAAAAGTCAACAAACGCTATAAAACAGGAATTTCTCGCGAACATGCTTATAGGGGTGACCTTGAGACGCTAATTAGAGACCTTGTTAAAGGTGTTGAGGTCACAAACGAACCTGCAAATGTCACTGATTGTGGTAACCCAGATTACGTTATCACAAAAAACAGAATCCCTATTGGATATATCGAGGCAAAAGATGTTGGTAAAGACCTTAATAGCAAGACATACAAGGAGCAGTTCAACAGGTACAAAAAGGCCTTAGATAACCTAATAATCACGGATTATATCTGTTTCCAGTTTTACAAAGAGAAGGTTTTAGTCAGCGAAATAAATATTGCAGCGATTGGCAACAATGGTGTCTCAGCTCTACCGGAGAACTTTGATGTGTTTGAAGTCCTGATGGCAGAATTTTGTTCGTTCGTAGGGCAAACAATAAAATCGCCACGGAAATTAGCAGAGATGATGGCCTCAAAGGCTAAACTCCTCGAAAACATCTTAGAAAACACAATAGCACAGGACTTAAAATCTAAGACTGGCTCGTCACTCATTGACCAGTATAGCACATTTAAGAGCATATTAATTCATGATTTAGACCCGAAAATGTTTGCTGATATATATGCACAAACACTAGCCTATGGGATGTTCGCTGCTCGTCTTCACGACCCAACTCTCGACACGTTTAGCAGGCAAGAAGCTGCAGAACTAATACCAAAAACGAACCCATTTCTACGAAAATTATTTGGTTACGTTGCAGGTCCAGAAATTGACAATCGGATAAGGGCTGTTGTTGACAATCTGGCCGAAGTATTCAGGGCAACAAATATTGAACAATTGCTAAAGAACTTTGGCAAAAAGACTCATGCACATGACCCAATCATCCATTTCTATGAGACATTTTTAGCTGAATATGACCCAAAACTCAGGAAATCCCGAGGTGTCTGGTACACACCTGAGCCAGTAGTGAAATTCATTGTTCATGCAGTGAATGATATTCTTATATCAGAATTTGGACTGCCTGACGGTTTAGCAAATACATCTAAAACTGAGATCAAAATAGAAGTTCAAGGCAAAAAGAGACCGCAAAAGGTGAAAGTGCACAAAGTGCAAATACTTGACCCGGCTACTGGTACAGGCACTTTTCTGGCCGAAGTAATACGTTCCATTTATCACAATAAATTTGAGTCAATGCAGGGAGCCTGGAGTACCTATATTGATGAACATATTATCCCTCGCCTTTATGGTTTTGAGATATTGATGGCGTCATATTCGATGGCTCACCTAAAGTTAGATATGTTGTTATCTGACACTGGATACAAAGCCACAAAGAATCGTAGATTTAACATATATCTAACCAATTCTCTCGAAGAACACCATCCAGACACGGGCACTCTTTTCTCTTCATGGCTCAGCACAGAGGCAAATGAAGCCAACCATATCAAGCGGGACTCACCAGTTATGGTAGTGATGGGTAATCCCCCATATAGTGGAATCTCCATCAACAAGGGAAAATGGATTACTAGTTTGATCGAAGAATATAAATATATAGCTGGCAATCATTTTAAGGAGCGTAAGCATTGGCTGGGGGATGACTATGTCAAATTTATTAGATATGGGCAACATTTTATAGACAAAAACGGTGAAGGAATTTTAGCTTTTATCAACAATCATACCTTTTTGGACAATCCAACTTTTCGGGGTATGCGTTGGCATCTGCTCAATTCATTCGATACCATATACATCATTGACCTGCATGGCAATTCCAAGACAAAGGAAGTATGTCCTGATGGCTCACCAGACAAAAATGTCTTTGATATTCAAGCAGGAGTTTCAATCAATATATTTGTTAAAACAGGAAAAAAGAAAAACGGGGTGCTCGCCAAAGTGATGCATAGCGAGCTGTGGGGAAGTCGAGAGAAAAAATATGAAAAATTGCTTAGTACCAACCTGGACTCCATTGCATTCAAGAGAGTTAAATATTCAAAGCCTTACTATTTCTTTTCACCTAAAGATAATAGGGGTCGCAATATTTACGAAGAGGGCTTCAAGATAAGCGAGTTTTTCAAGATCAACTCAGTAGGAATGGCTACTGCAAACGATACTCTAAACATTTCATTTTCAGCTGAGGAGCATAATCAAAAAATAGCTGATTTATTGAATCTGGACGAAAGAGAATGGCGTCTAAAATACAATAGAGAAAAAGATTCCAGAGATTGGCGGTATTTGAATGCCAGAGCAGATGTCCGAGCTTGCCATGGAAAGTATTCATTTACCAGTGTAACATACAGACCATTTGATAGCAGATATACTCTCTACACTGGCAAATCGAGAGGGCTGTACTCGAGTCCCCAGGTTAAGGTTATGAAACATCTTTTGAGAGATGATAATCTAGGATTAGCATTTAATAGAAAGGTTGAGACAAAACGGAATTTTTCAGATGTGCTAATCGTTCCTGGTCTGTTTAGTCTGCACGCACTAAGTCTTAAAGAAAGCAACAATGTTGCACCCCTTTACATATACAATTCTGAAAGTGATCAACAAGATATAGAAAGTGACGGTGACCGTAGTCCAAATCTAAATATTGAGATTGTAAAAAAGATTGCGTTAATATTGGGATTACACTTTACTAAAGAGAAGACCAAGAAAGAAGACTCCTTTGCCCCGGTTGACCTACTGGACTATATTTATGCCATCTTACATTCGCCGAACTATCGGAAAAAGTATAGAGCGTTTATAATTGTAGATTTCCCAAGAATCCCGTTTCCTAAGAGTCCTACAGTATTCTGGCAACTTGTAAAGCTAGGAAATGACCTGCGTCAGATTCACTTACTGAAATCGCCGATTGTTGATAACTATATAACCAAATATCCGAACAGCGGAGATAATGCAGTAACTCGTAGGATAATTTCAAAAGATTGGGAGATTACAGACCCGACAAGCGGTCGTGTGTGGGTAAACGATACACAATTTTTCGAGAACGTTCCTATTATTGCCTGGGAAATGTATCTCGGTGGATATCAGCCAGCTCAGAAATGGCTAAAAGATCGCTTCGGTCGTCTTCTCAGCTATGATGACATAACACATTATCAAAAAATCATAGTAGCACTTTCAGAGACTAATAGACTGATGAAGGAAATTGACAAAATAGGTTACTAATCAGTGTGATTTTATTCACTTGAATGGTATCAATATCTGGAAGGTATATGAAAACAAGCAAATTTTTATGGAGCAATTTGAGTTGTTTTAATTTTCCGTCCATTTGAGTTTACCAATTAGACCATTGAAAGCTGTCCACCGCTTTGTAAGGTGCTGATAACGCCCTGCTACAATGGCAGATGAAATATTTAGTTCCTGAGCAATCCTTAAAATATCTGCCTGACGTTGAGCCTTCAGAATTATCTCGTTGTAATTTTCCGGTATTAGAAAATCCGAAGCATATTGATCGGCTTCTATCTCTTCTGGATTCTCTTTTTGACCATTGTCTATGTAAAGTTCCTTTTTCTTGTGAAGTAGAATATGTGCAGCTTCGTGAAAAAAAGAAAACCAAAAAATATCTTCTCTCTTTCCTCGGATGTTAACCACTATTAGTGCTTTTTCGGGGGCAAGCCATTTTGCTGCACCATTTAGAGGTACTTTATTCATCTTGGGGACAAAGGAAACCGCAACTCCAGCTTTTGCTGATTCTTCAACAATCATTTTTGTATAGGTCGAAGGATTTTTTATTGTCATTGACCGAATAGTCTTGAGTGTTTTATTGAATACTTCCCTTGAATAGCTTTGAGTTTTGATTTCTTGAGCCTGAAGTTCACCCATCCTAATCCATGCTGATGTTGCTCCTGGATGCGCAGTGAAGCACCTAGACTTTCTCGCTGCAACCTTTGGGTTATACCAGATTTTCTCCCATGCTGCAGGGGAACTAACGCCATAAAATTTTAGAACCTGCATCAGCATCTCAGTCTTATCGGTCGATTGCTCAATGTATCCTCTCTCTACCAATTCTTTTAGCGGTACAGCCTTCAACCATTCAAGGTCTGCTCTCTGTTGCTCTTTTTTTTGAATTTTAAGAAGTTGAGATCGATAATCTGCCTCAAGATTCATCCAAAATTTTGATGAATATGGCGTTACCAATTCAAGTTTAATCGCAGTATCATAAGTAATTGGTTGATCACCCATTATTATCCTGCTTACGCTCTGGACGGTGATCTCTGCTCTTTCAGCAAACTCTTTTTGAGACATATGCAATGCCTCTAGAACTTCTCTTAGAGACTCACCTGGAGCCACCGCATAGTCCGGCTCGAACTTATAAACCATTTTTTCTCTTTTTTATTTTGTGTGTGTGTCAACCACTTCAATTATCTGAATCTTAGTGACTTGTTCCCAGTCAAGTCCACCATCATCCCTCCTTGGAGGAATATCATAATCAGGTTTTAAGATTAAGCGCATATTATGATTTAGGTCCACAGATAGCTGACCCTTCCTGTTTTCCGATAACTCATGGCATTTGGGCGGCGGGACACGGGGTATATCATCTAAACAATCTGCAGCCTTTAATTGTGCCATTCTTACTTGAATGTTTTTTGATAATGTCCCATAAGTTTTTTGTAGATTCTTCTCTGAATCAAATATTTTTTTTATCTTTTTGTTGCGATAAGTTATCTCCATCACGCAACCCCTGCAACATTATTGTTAACATGGTGTGTTAATCTGTTTTTTTTTAATCTGTCAAGCATCTGATATGCTCCTCAGCGATTTATCTAAATGTTAACTGCTTAACTCCTCAAATCAAAAACAGCGGAAAAATGACGACGAGAAGTTCTTTACCCAATTGTTGGTTGACTGGATTTAATGGTGTCCTGCACGTGATTCGGGTCACAAACACCCAGCGATTCTAACTATAACAAAAAATTCCGATTAACACAAGCGTCTTTTAGATGATAATTGCCAATTGATTGATGATCAAGTGGTGCCATTTCTTTAATCGTTGTTGAGTCGACGTTTCAAAACTATTGGACTGGAACGGGTATCCCAAAAAATATCCCGAGAGGTGCAAAAATGAGCAAGATACCCGGCTACTCAAGCAGGGCTCAGCTTCATCCTTTGAACTGTGAAGAAGTCTCTATCGCCACTTTCTAGTTAGGGGATCACGATAGGTGAGAAGGAAGCAGGGTTTTCGTATAGATTTTTTGTATAGTGTAATTGTGGCCAAGGTTAGAGGATGACAGCTATTTCCATTCGGCGGGCTGATCCACCATCACGCCCGGTGTGACCTCAACGCTTTCAGGGAAGAGTGCCTTTTTGAACTTCCCCTCATAGATTGTTGCTGAGGGAGCCACTTTTTTTAACTCCACGGCTTTTGCCTTTGGAGGGAGCCAAACCATTACCCTTTTTTTGGGATATCTCTGGTTAATTAGATTAACGGGAGGGATTAGGTCACTGTCTGCAGAAAAAAGAAAGGCGATATCAAATCTATTGTTCATAGCATCGTCAATCATTTGAACAGCAATATTCACATCTGTCTGTTTCTCTTGTGATTTTGTAATATCAATCTGCAGGTTAGTGTTCGCTCGGGAGAATTTATAACTATTTGTACGTCGGTGAAATTTACCCTCTACGATGTCGATAATACCTGTGCTTGTTAAAACGTCTAGATATGCACTCTGCCTTTTAACCTTTTCCTGCATGTGATTTCCACCTGAGATTCTAGCAGTAAAATATTTAACTCGCTTTAGGTTTTGATTCGCCCTTAGTAGTGATCTAGTGAGTTTGGGGATATCAAGCCACATATACTTCTTTCCGAAAGCTCTCTTCAAGGAGTAGTAGAGATTAAATCCGTCGACATAAACAAAGACTCGTTGATATTTCAATTTTGGTAGGTCCCCTCTATAAAACATAAACGTCCTGAAGGCAAGCTTGCAGGACGTTGGACAAGGGTACTACCCCCTGCGGTGTGCATGAAGTTGTAATAAAGATTCAGATATTTCAAGATAATTTTAGAAAATATTGTAAAAAACACCCCTTTTGGTGCAACACCGTGCACTGTTTAGCACTTTCAAACGCTAAAACAGCTTTGTCGACTCGACCATTTTGACTAAATATCAACTTCGAGAACCTATCCAGATCACGTAAATATTTCTCCGGGTCGACTCTGTCATCCCGGTCGACGTCTAGTGCTTTCCTTTTCTGTGAAGATGTCCCCTTTTTTTAACCTCAAGATTCAAGCCAGGAGCTTCGTAACTACTCGCCAAAGCGACCGAGGTACCGAACCTCTCCTGTTTCTCTGGATACCGCGAGATATTGTGAGCTTCCGATTGACGAGCTACCGAAAAGCTGAAATGTGAACAGATAATCTTTTGCTGGATTGAAACCATACAAAGCTTGAGGTGGTTTATCAGAACATTCAAGCTCTATACTTTTTGTTAGAAAGGAACAAGCTAGTTTTTTTGCTTCTTGTTTGTTCATAATTACTTCCTTGCTTATCCTAAATAGAATAAATCTGACTCATGGAAGAATCCACCGGATGGTACCTAAAAGCACTCGTGTACAAACAACACTTCATCTTTCAGACCTATTTCCCCAGGCATTATTGCAAACTCGACATCGCCAGGCTGGGTCATTACCTGTGACCACACAACCACCTAATGCTATCTTGCCTTCCTGGGTTTCTTTAATCATTTCAGTTCCCGCAGTTCCATAAACTAGAAGAACTATGTCTGATGAGCCACAATCTCGGCAAGTCTGCCCATCTTCAAGTTTTTTCATATCCCCAGCTTGGCCAGTCGTTCTATTGCCATTGCTCTCTGGCTGGGCGTTCCGTGGTTTTTCAGCCTTAGTAGCCTCAGTATCATCCATTTCAGCTGCAACCTCTTTAACCTTAGACCCCCTTGCTCGTTCTTTTCAGATTCTCTTTCTTTTGCTTGGTCCCATATCTCGATTTGTGTTCCAATAGGAAATGATTTTGTCTGTTTTAGCTCTTGTTCTGCCCCTTGAGTGGGTCGCTTAATATCATTCTTCATTTTGAGCATCTACTTGATCTTTTGCAGCCAAAGATTTCAACAACTCTTCAATCTCAACCGAATCATCTCCGATCGAGACAACATCTAAGCAAATTCCCTTCACTACAATTATATCCGAAATATCATAAGTAACATACGAATCATCTCCGCCCATCTCATCCACAAGCTTAACGGCTGGCTTATGTATAGATTCAGGATTGATAATGATTGCATACACTTCAAAAGTCTGAGAGTTTACCTTTGAAATATTTAAAATATATTCCACTTGTTGTTCGTTGCATTGAAGCTGGTAATCTATCCCGTATTGCCAATCAACTGCCGTGAGAAGAAACTTGTTGTTTTGTTTCATGATGTCGACAATTGAACCTATCACTAATCGCGAACGATCTGTATGATTAAAAAGAGCTCTTTGGAGCTCTATCGTGAAAAATACTGTATCTTCAGCAAATGTAAGCCATTGAATATCAGAATTATATTTAGTGGCTAGTTGAATAACCTGTTTGTAGATTTCTCTATTTGTTTCCTGGTCGACTCCATCCCCTTGGTCTGATTTAACGCTACAGGCATTAAACATCATGGGTAAAAGGAGAGTATACAATACGACTAATATTTTATGCATATCGATGCCTTTTTTATAAAACAACATTCTTCTGTTTTTTTTATTTTTCATCCACTCTTCTTGTGATTTTTATGTTTTCAATTTTTTCAATCTCCACACCAAACCTTTTGTCCTCAGATTCATCTATCAATGACAAGACATTTGGTCGTATTACGTTGGTCAGGTTATTATCATTTGAACTGTCATCAAGTTCTGTATCGTCACTTGTGGATGGTAGTGATATAGAGCTAGCCCACCGTAGAGCCCAGATAACTACAAGCAAGCCCCAATAGCAACAAAAGATAAGTATCGCTGTTTTTTCCACATCATAAACATATGAAGCTTGAAAAACGTTAATTGAAAACAGTGCTATTGGTATTGATACGGAGGCAATAATATGGATACTCAATAAACCAATCCCCTTTATTGTGGCTAGTTTAGACCAATGAGTTTTCAGTCTGGAGAACGACTTTTTCTTTCGCGGTTGAATTGTCCTCCACAAATAAAGCTCCAACATTAGAACAAAAATCACAAATGTTATGATGCCAGCAGGATAATCGAGTAATACATCATACCACTCTGGTGTCACCACTTCTCCATTTCGTGTCATCCTTCCACCATATAGAGTTGGTTTATAGAATAGTAAAATTAATTCCCCTGCTAGCGGAAGAGATATAATTGGAACAAGAAGCGAAAGAATTAATCGTTGTGGCTTGTTTAGATTAGGCATAACAAGAACCCCTCAATTGATTGTAACTTGAGGTTGTCCTGAAGAGAAACCCCCGAGCCTCAAGCAGTTATTCGCCAGAACAACAGTCGATTTTACTCAACAGAGTGACTCAGGGGGCAAATATGCCCACTTGGTTTTCTGTTGAGCTGGGTCTATTTGACCCAGGAATTTCTGTTGTTCTGGCGGCTGGAAATTACTGGTAATGCAACTTGCTTACAAGGGAATACAAGCCTTGTGATGGATGATTTCTCCTCAATTTATTAGGAACAGTTGACTATCAATCAATTGGTGCTATAGGTTTAAGTGTTGTGCAGTAAGGGTTTTTAACGATTGAAATGGGACGGGTATCCCAAAAAGCATCCCAAAACACCCTAAAATCAGGTGTTTTGAGCTAAAGTTGGCGAATTATGCCTGGGCGACTGGTGGGGTTGGAGTTTCCACCTTTTCAGTAAGCATTTCCTTGAGATAGTCCTCTGGAAACTGAAGATAGATTTCTGAGGTTTGGACAGATGCATGCCCCAGTAGAGACTTAACTATCATTAGATTATTGGTTCTAATCAAAGTGTTGCATGCAAAAGTATGCCTGAGTGAGTGCAGGGTCTTGCCTTCAGCAACCCCAGCATTTTCCCGAAACTTTGTAAATTGTTTTGTTATGTATTCAGGTAAATATGGGTCCTTAGTAGCCATCTCATAGTCCTCAACAAACTCCTCAGGCAAAGGAACAACCCTTTCTTTCCTTCCCTTTGATGCTGAGGATACCCTAAGGTAATTTCCTTCCCTGGTGCAAGAGAACAATTCGTTCAATCTCATCCCCGTATTTTGATATGTTCTGTATGTTGACAGTAGTTTAGGGTCTTCAACTAACTTATAGATCGCTGTTAGTTCGTCGGGTGTAAGTATCTTTGGCAGTTTTTTATCAATCTTGACCAGCTTCACACGGATTTTCCTGGGGATATAGTGTCTTTCATATAGCCAGTTCAGATAAGTCCGAACTGACCGCAAATTTACGTTTATGCTCGCCGCCCTACGTTCTGTTGTCCCTTCTTTAGGTCGAACCCTTTTCCTCAAGCTATCAGTGAACTGGCGGAGGACGTCCTCGTTGAACTGATTAACCTTGGCTGCATACGGAATAATCTCTGATAAATTGTCCAAACTGATTTCGTAGCTTCTAATCGTTGAGGGTCTTAGGCTTCGGCGTTTGCAGTCTTCGATGAACATGTCATAGGTTTCACGAAAAGTCAGCGACAATCCAGAATATTTTCCATAATAATCATGCTGTCTGGCCTCAAGGTTTCTGGTAAACTCAGCTAATATCCTCAAAGCCTCCTGGTGATCACGAGTCCCTGTGCTTTTGACTTTCTCTTTTCGACCCTGGCCACGATTGAATCTTATATACCAGAGCCCTTTAAGTCGCCGTAATTTTGGATTAGACATTTTGCTCCTCCAACTTTCGTGTCTGTCCTAACTTATTGATATTATCCCGGTTGTGGATACAGCGGTATACTAACACAATTACTGCTACTTAACAATGGTATACCGAAGCACATATCTATTTTCTGTCCAGTGATTCCTTTGTGATGGTCATATATGAGTAGGTTTTCATGTCAAATATCCTTCTGGTGACGTTTTAATTTCTTCCCCACTCTGTTAGATGCTTATACATCCGCCGAGCGTTATCGGGGCGTAGGTTGGAGATTTGAAATACTCGCAAATAGGTATTAACACCCCAGGCAACGAGCTTCATCCTTTTACGACGCGAGAGCCTTCGTGCTACGCCTGGTTCATCCGTTTGGATGTTGAATACTCCGGGTGCTATTCGCCACATTTCAACCACTATTTTCCACCTTCCCTGATGGAGCTGCTGTCTGAAACAGGTCCCCTTGGGCTTGGTATTTCTTTATACGTTCAACCCCCTCCGAATAAAATTGATCGTTGAGTTCAAATCCTAAAGCCATCCGATTTTCTAAAAAACCTGCAATAAGTTCAGAACCTACCCCGGCAAACGGAATTAAGAGCGAGTCACCTACATTGCTATAAATCCGCATCAACATCCTTAGACAAGCTATCTCTTTGGCGGCGACGTGGCTGTGAGAGCGTTCAAGCTTGCATTGGTTTGGTTTGGATTTCATGTCGATGACAGTTGTTATCCACCTTTTTCCACTCTTGTTGACGTTCACTTCACTCTTCTTCTGGCGTCGTGTATTGAACTCTGGGCTTAAATTCCGTTTCTCATAGGGATGCTTAGGAGGCAGGCCATCCCAGGGATTCCAGGCCAATTCTGAGACCTTGGTGCCAGCCGGATAAAAAATTTGGATGAAATCGTTATTGTTTAGAGAAGTGTACTTATTTGATGGGCTGGAACTACTGCGTCTCGCTACATGGTATCCTCGGAAGCAAAGTTTAGGCGGAAAAGCTGCCGAAATCTTTAACATGTTTTTATAGTCTGACCAGATGACGACTTGTCCATCAGGCTTTAATAATTTGTGGAAAATGTTTCCTAATTTTTCCCAGTCAATGCCCACATCCCAATCTTGACCGGCTGATTGGAATAAATCAAATGGCGGGTCACAGTAGATGCCATCAAACGAATGCGCCTCTAACTTTTTCTGCTCCTCAAAAAAATTGCCGTGAATAATTCTGATAGTTTCTTCGTTCATAATACTTCCTCAGTAGAATTGGTTTCCATTGATGCTATAAGAGACTCGCTATGTATGCAGGGTCACTTAGGTCCGGGGCTGGCTTTGGAGATTCCGGGCGGTCATCTGGGACAGGTCCAGCTTGATCTATTGCAAGCTGTCTCTTTGTATTCGCTAATATCATGGCCAGGGTCTCTTCGCCCTGGGCTATTATCTCGGCTCTCACCCTGGCGTACATGACCTCTTCGCTCTCGATCTGGAATTTCTCAGTAAACATTACCAGGTGTTTACCCAGTAGTTCCAGGGACTTCTCTTTTGAGACGAGCTTGACTTCTGTTGTATAGTATTCTACGTCAGGCTCATCCTTACCTCCGCGTTCAACCCGCTTGGTGGTCTTGAATGATGCTATAGCCCTGGCTACGTGGTCCGGTAGCTCATGCAATTCCTTCAGCCGGTTCGTATCTCCATCAACCAGCATCTTGGGGTTGAATAGCGCGGCGCGTTTGAGCTCCTGGATGATGCGACTTACTGTGATCACAACACCATCATCGTCAAGTTGTTCTGCATTTGCCCGAGACTTCAAATAGGCTTGTGCCCTATCTGAACAAATCAATCTGGATGCATTGTTTTGCGTAGCCTTCTCTGATTTTGAATTGGGGTAGGCCCGCTGGTAAGCTCTGGTCTGGTTTAGCTCTGGGTCAGACCTGTAAAAATCAAGGCATCGTAGCTGTGCGTCGTTTAAACCATGTTTTTCATCTTCTTTGCTTCTGTGTGACATAGTATTGGTGTACCGGAATATCTTGTCTAATTAGGCTATTCCGCTCCTTCATTTGTTATCTGACTATACTTGCCTATAAACCGCAACTTTATTATGCCGGTTCTACCTGCCCTGTTTTTCGCAACGGCTACCGCTAACTGTCCTTTTGTCTTGTCATTGAGATCATGTAACAGTACGACGATGTTTGCGTCCTGCTCAATTGCTCCACTGTCCCGCAAATCGAATATTTTGGGTGACTTTACCGCAGCTCTTCTGTTTAGCTGGGAGAGCAGAATAACCGTAACATTTTCACGTTGGGCAAACTGTTTGCATGCCCTGGTAATCTTGCTTAGCTCATTATTGCGGTTGTCTGATGCTTTGCCCGCATCCATCAACTGGAGATAGTCAATTACTATCACTTTTACCTTATCGCGGTATACAAGCTGTCCTGCTCGGTGCAGGATGCTGTTTAAATCATTTTTCAGGTCGTCAACTATATGCAGGGGTTGCTTCTGGATAAGGAGCTTTGTGGATAACGCTTTTTTATATACCGTTTCAGGGATACTCGCCAACTTCAGCTTGGAGCCGTCAATCTCACCTTCACACATTACTAGCTTATCCACTAGTTCATTCGAGAGCATCTCGAGACTTATAAATGCTACTGGGACCTGTTCCTTTGCGACATTCCACGCAAGGTTTAAAGCGAAGGTCGTTTTACCCACTCCTGGCCTAGCACCAATGATAATTAAGTTACCACTTACTAAACCTCCGGTCATTCTATCTATTCTAGAATACCCTGTTGAGATTCCTGGTGCCCTCTTGTTCTTGAATCGATCCGTAAGATCATCAGCCCAAATGTCAGCCTTTGCTTGAAGCCTTGAATCCACCGACTCCGATATATTGGTAATTTCTTTAAGGTCTTGACTGAGCTCTGTTACCAAATTTTCAGGGTTGCAGGAGTTATGTATGCTCGATAGCTTTTTTTGAAGATGGTTTTTTAGTTCCCGAAGCTTCTTTAATCTTTCCAACTCTTTAAAATCACCGATTACAAAATTAGTAGTATCCATGTAGTCGAATGAAAAATCTGTTATCTCATGTACCTTTATTGACCCACCAACGGCCTGGCTGATATTTATTGGCTCGATCATCTCACCTCTTTCCGATAGGGTGATACAGGTCCTTAGGATTTCCTTGTGGAGGTTACGGGTAAAGAATTCTTCTGACAGGTTATTAACCTTATCCATGGTGGTCTTGTAGTCGTAGAGGAGCGCGGCGATCATTCGCCCCTCTGTTTCGATGTGCCTCAATGTGTTCACAATGGATTCCATTCAGATTCATCCGCATGAACCTTTTGTTCTGGGACCTCATCCTCCCACCGGGCTTGATTCAACCATGTAACCGGTAACGGGATAAATTGTCCACCTTCCTTAGACCAGTCATTGGTAAGCTTTTGTGTTTCAAGCGCATCCAGCATTGTTGAAAGCAATGCATCATCTGGATTGATTTTTTGGAAAGACTTTAGTGCAGGTTTCTTTGATTTCTTCTTGGGGTATTTGGCCCAAAATTGTTCAAAGCATATATCTAATTCTAAAGATTCTTCTGTATTATGCACAACTGGCTTTTCATCAACTTGTGCAGGTTGCCCTGTGAGGGGGCAAGGTAGGAGTCGGTAGATTGAAGGCATGTTGGCATTACCAATTTTTCGACGCTCAACCGCCATAATTTTCAAATCTTCAAAATCTTCCAGATAGCTTGAGATCGTATTCCGATGCATACCAGCAAGCCTTGCTAAATCACCCTGTGTCGCTTCAAAATCGTCTGATTGTGTATTAGATGCTTTCTCTGTTAGTGCAGTATATGCAGCAATCCCACCTGTCACCCTTTTTGAGGCATCATAGTGCGCGCGTATCATCCTAAGGACACTCTTCTCTTGCCAGGCGTATGCGAGTTGTCTACCATCTTCAATTCTCATCAATCTCACCTATCCCCAGGGTTTCTTCGGCGGCCTGAATTTGAATCTCAAGGTCACGAACTTTTTCAGCATCAATCAGTTTATCTAATTCATCATCTGGCATGTCATTCGGAGGGATTGATGCGATATGTCCATCGGCATGAATAATTATGTATATTCGATCCTTATCCACAATTATCCCCCTTCACCCTGTCGGCATTTTCCATGTCCAGCAGTATCTGGTGCTGCCGTTGAGTTCGCTTCTTTGGAAACCCGAGGATCGCTGCATCCATGTCTCTCCGATGGATGAGTCTCTTCCCGATCTTTGGACGATAACACTTCAGCATCCCGCTGCGTATCATCCGGTTTATCGATGACACACTGCACCTGGCTCGTATTGATGCCTCTGTTATTGTTAGCCAAGGTGTTGACTTCACTCTTTACCTCCCCTGCTTTCATCTTAGCCTGACTCTTCCGCTCTTCCTGTTTAGTGAGCCAGTCATTGACACTTTGGATCGCAGATGAGTCGAAAAGACGTCTGCCAGCAATTTTTTCAGCGACCTCAAGCTTACCCGATAACACCAACCAGTTGATTTGAGGGTATGTAGCAGGTGTTCCTTTGATTAAGTCTGCAGTTGTTAGTTGTTTTTGTTTCATGCACATATTCCTTCTTATTACAGGAAGAATTTGCGCCTTTAAAAGGGGGACAACTAATAATCGGTAGGGTTTAAATTAGAAAAAGTGAAGATCGTATGACTCAATAGACAAGTCTAAGCTCATAGTTGGGTTATGAGAGGATTGAACTAGGTTACATTAGGTTTTTCCAACCGCTGAATTCGTTTCTTTATCGCTGGACCATTTAGCTGTATATGATGGTTGGTATATAATGCAAGCAGGTCGGGTCTCATTTTTATTGGTATTTTTAACGGTTTAAACGTTAGCAGTAATTCATTAAGAAGCTGCTCTTCAGGGTCAACAGTAGTATAAATACGCTGGAGCAAACTCTTTTTATTGTGCGCATCCATTCCGCTGAAAATGTTTAACTCCGGATCAGCCGAGAGTGGCGAGTCATCGGATTTCGGGTCTTCATACTGAGATTTTGCACCTTCATAGCTAATCTCAGCTTTCAGGAATAACAAAAATGCCTTTTCTAACAGTGACTGAATATTTTGTATGTGGGACTCAATGGAAAGGGGTGCTCGATTTTCTTCACTTCTATATTGCCTAAGAATCAATTCAGACTCATCAATGAAATCTGTGGCTTTTTTGCTATAGCGAAGAGGTTGTTGTTTGAGTTTGCGAATTTCTTCTGTTATCAGTTCAAGCTTCAAATATGGATTTAAATTTATCTCAATCAGATGTTCAATAAGTGGCCTAAATTTCAAGATTAAACCTGACAGTTTATCTTCAGGGTCTTTATCTTTTAGTAATAGTATTGCTCCATTTACAGAAGCCTCCCAATCTCCAATAAATAGAAAGATGCCCGGCTCAACCTCTTTCTGTAACTTCTCTACGAGCTTCTTGGGGAGTTTGCGAGGTTTAACGTCTACACCTTTTGCATTTTGATCTGCTTCAATGGAAACTTGCGAAGAGCGAAATATTTCCTCTTTCAGCTTGTCGTCTCGATTGATGATCTTTTCCTTAACTTTCGTCACCACCAATTCCCTCTCTCTGTGTCTCGGGCAGCAGTTCAATGTCAGCATCTTCAACCAGTTTGTTATAAACCTGTTTTAAGTCCTTCTGTATGGTCACCAGGGCTTTGTCTGGTACATCCTGCGCGGAGATCATCCCTTCGACCTCACCGAGCTTTCTGGTGACGTAGAGTAGAGATGAGAGCTTGGCGTCCTTTTCAAGCTGACTCATCGTCACCTGGACTTCCTCTGGGGTCATCACTCTATCTGGTGGTATTTTAGACTCACCGATCTTATTCACCATTGTGTATACCTACTCGATTTATCGTATCAAGGAGTTCCATTCTGATGGAGATTTTGCGCTTTTGGATAAGGAGTAACACTCTCATTGAGTTGTAATCTCAGACCCTATTTTCATTGTTGGCTGAGGGGCATTCTTTGGACTAATCAACTCAACTTTTTGGACAACAAAGAATGATAGCAGAGTGACTATCATACTTAGCAAAAGGGAGCCTATTGCTATATACATTGCACGCCTTGAGCTTTGGCGTGCCTCCTGTAATTCTTCATACTCCAACAACCGGAATCTGTCTTCAAAGGAGAGGGCTAATTCACCATCAAGTATATCTTCACCGCTCTCAATTGGTAAAAAAAGACGGCTGTTTTTCATTTCATTCCAAATGAGCTGCCCCTTAGTCGGAAAATGGCCCGATATATCATTAAAAGTAAATCCAGGATTGTCCCTACCATATTTTAGAATGTTAATATATATATCTGAATCTGATTTCATTTTGACTCCAGTTCCGATTGGATTGATTTCCCAACCGGAGCATCAACCATAATTTCATCCAATTGGGACAACAATTTGTCTGGGTACTTGTCCATATGATCTAAATACCACCTCATAACCACAATCGTAATTTTCCTAAGAGTAGGCATTAACCTATTCACTTCCTTGTTTATACGATCAATCTCCTTTGATGGATTTTTTCTTTTAGGTCCATGCACTATTGCCGATCTTAAATTATAAATATCAGAAAATAATCTTAGACGAACCTTTGCTACACCAAGCCCACACCCTTTTGTAAGATATGCACCTCTAAATTTGAATCTATATGTAGATTCTAAGTGATCGGTATCTGATGCTAATAGCATTTCAAGAATAATCACGAGGTCTACAAATCTATCTTTGTGGCTACCTCTATTCAGCGAATCACGGATTCTCTCAAAAACGGAATGATAATATTCTTTCGTTTTTTTATTCGATATTGACAAATAGTAGGATGAAAATATTTCCAACGTATTTTTATTAATATATGCTTTACCATTGAAACCACATTGAACAACAATTGATGAACCATGAATACCCATGCCCAAATAGTAACTTTCTATTCTACTTTGGAGTAGTCGAAAACCAGGTGCTCCACAGTCAAGCAAAGTCAATGAAATGAGCAGTTTATTTTCAAACTCTCTTCTGATTTCGTGGGTTGAGTAAATATCTTTTTTTCTTATTCGTTTTTTATAAACACATAACCAAGAATCACCCTTGATATATGGATTAGAGTGTGGACCAGACCGATACTTGTCCTGGGAAAAAAGTGCCAAAGATTCAGCGTCAATAGGATTGAACTCAATACCATCATCTAAAACAAAGGATTTATACGATTTGAAGTTTTCAATATTATAAATTGATATTTCAGTAATTTCTCGTGAAGTAATATCATTAATGAATGATTGGACTACCGATTTTATTCTTTCAGGATTGTTTTTGAAATAGTTCTCCTCTGAGAAATAGTGTACGAGCATAGGCTTTGCTAAGTCAGAGATCGGGAAGTTTTCATTCTCAACACCATTTTTATGAAGGAATTTTTCAAGTTCAATTTGGAGTTCTCTAAAGGACTGATTCGATAATATCCATTCACTGTGCTCCCATTGGAAATCAGGATAGCTTTTTATTTTGTAATTATTTGTTACAGCAGTATGTCCTTTTCTGCTCTTTTTATAATATGAATACGCAAATTCTACTTCCGGAATTTGCTGTGAATTGAATTTCTCAGTGGCGAAATTAATAATATCATTTACAGCTTTATTCAACGCCAGTTCAAGAATTGATCTATCTGTCTGAAATCTAGCTACTTTCATTTTATCAAGCCTCCCGCCCACAATGAAATTATCTCATTGAAATTTACATTTGGTATCCCAAAAAGCATCCCAATTCCTGGACGATATGACCTTTTATGACCCGACATGACCCATTTCTATGATTTCATAAGTGCTGTTGCTAAAACGACAAAACCCTTGCAGGGCTTATTCTACAAGGGTTTCATGTGTGTACACCGCCCAGGACTCGAACCTGAGTCCTGGGCGGTGTACACACATGAA
>JABMQQ010000023.1 GCA_013202495.1 Fidelibacterota bacterium
AAGTGGCTCGAGCTCAAGGGCTATGAAGTGATTTGCTTCGTGGGGAATGTGGGACAAACAGAAGATTTTGAAGCTGTAGAAAAAAAGGCATATGCCACTGGCGCTACCAAAGTGTATATCGAAGATCTCAGAGAAGAGTTTGTGGTGAAATATATCTGGCCGGCACTACAGGGGAATGCTTTGTATGAGGGACGTTATCTATTGGGAACCTCTCTGGCCCGTCCCGTATTGGCCAAGAGTCAGATCTCCATTGCAAAAAAAGAGGGTGCTGAGTATGTCTCTCATGGATCGACAGGAAAGGGCAACGATCAGGTTCGGTTTGAGTTGAATTATTATGCACTCAATCCCGAGATCAAGGTGATCGCTCCATGGAAAGACCCAGAATTTCTGAACGAATTTAAGGGCAGAAGCGATCTCCTTAACTTTGCACAAAAGCATGGAATTGAAGTCACTGCTTCCAAAAAACGGCCCTACAGTGAAGATGAAAACCTCATGCATATCAGTCATGAGGCCGGCATCCTTGAAGATCCAGCCCTTCCACCGGATGATTCAGTCTATAGTATTTCAAAGTTACTCAAGGATGCACCTGACACGGAAACCAGGCTGGAGATCACGTTTAAGAACGGTATCCCGATCCATGTATTAAATATGAACGATGGTACCGAGAAATCTGAGCCCCTCGATCTGTTTACCTACATGAATAAATTGGGTGGTGAGAACGCTATTGGTCAGTTGGATATGGTAGAGAATCGTTATATCGGTATCAAATCCAGGGGGATTTATGAGACACCTGGTGGCACCATTCTTTGGGAAGCACACAGGGATATGGAAGGCATCGCTATGGACAAGGAGGTCATGCATCTCCGAGACATGCTCATCCCCAAATTTGCCGAGCTGATCTATAACGGTTACTGGTTCTCTCCTGAAATGGATTTTATTATGAGTGCCTTTAATAAAAGCCAGGAAGCCATAGACGGGAAAGTTAGGGTGGCACTTTACAGGGGTAATGTGGTCACCATTGGTCGCGAATCACCCAACTCTCTATACGATCAGGACTTATCCAGTATGGATATCGAAGGTGGATTTAATGCTAAGGATTCAGAAGGCTTTATCAATATTAATGCAATCAGGCTCAAAGCACACAAATTGGTATTACATAGGAATCGTCCATACAACTGGCGCGAGGTAGAATAATGGTAAAATTATGGAATAAAGGTGTCGAGTTGGATCAACAGGTTGAGGCCTTTACCGTTGGTGTTGATTATGTGTTGGATCAAGCGTTGGTCTACTACGATTGTGTTGCCTCCAAGGTACACGCTGGTGTACTGGAGAAAGCTGGCTTGCTCAGTTCCACTGAAGCCGAATTGATCAAGCAGGGGCTTGATGAAATCATCGAACTCCATAGCAGGGGTGAATTTGAGATCACCTCCGATCAGGAGGATTGCCACACTGCCATTGAAGCGTATCTAACTGATACTTTGGGTGAGATGGGTAAGAAAATTCACACTGCCAGATCAAGAAATGATCAAGTCCTCACTGCACTCCGATTGTATTATAGGAATCAGCTTCAAGAAATTGCTCAACTCAGCCAGGAGCTTTCCCAAGCCTTCGCAAAATTCGTAGAAGCTCATGGAAGTGTTGCTTACCCGGGCTATACCCACATGCAAAAAGCCATGCCGTCATCATTTGAGCTTTGGGGCTCTGCATTCATTGATGGGCTGAAGGATGATGATATTCTCCTGGAAGCAGTTGAAAAAATTGTGGATCAATCACCCCTTGGTACTGCTGCAGGCTATGGCGTTCCATTGGACATTGATCGTCAATACTCTGCAAAGGAATTGAACTTTGCCAGGGTTCAGGAAAATCCCATATATACTCAGTATAGCCGGGGGAAATTTGAAGTCATGCTGATTCATGCCCTGTCACAATTCACGGCTGATCTGAATAAGATGGCCAATGACTTGATCCTCTTCAATATGCAGGAGTTTGCCTTTGTGAAACTACCAGAGCAATTCTGTACAGGCAGTTCCATAATGCCCCAGAAAAAGAACCCCGATGTCCTGGAATTACTCAGAGCTAAACATCATGTGGTCACAGCCTGTGAATTCCAGGTCTCCAACATTGTCAGTAATCTTATTTCTGGATACAACCGAGATCTGCAACTCACCAAAGAACCTATGATGAAGGCTTTCAAGGTGACAATTGAATCAATGAAGATTGCTGCCCTGCTGATCCTCAATCTAAATGTGGATAAAGAGAAGTGTGAACAAGCGATGAGTGCAGATCTCTACGCAACTGAAAAAGCCTATGAATTGGTCAAACAGGGTGTCGCCTTCCGGGATGCATATCTTCAAGTTGCTCAGTCATTGAAAGAAGATGCATGACACGAACACTCCCACAGCTGAACCGTATTGTTGTCAAGGTTGGGAGTTCCAGTCTTTGTGGACCAGACAACAAGATTCAGGAAAGTCAGATCATTGAAATCACACGACAGGTTTCAATGTTGGTTCAAAAGGGTCTTGACGTAGTGCTTGTTACCAGCGGGGCAGTGGCTGCAGGAGTTGGGCTTTTAAATGAGAAAACGGCTTCACTAGACAATAATCAAGCCGCCGCGGCAATCGGACAACCCATCCTCATGGGATACTTTCAAAAGTATTTCCAGGCTTATAACCTGAATACTGCCCAACTACTCCTGACTCATGACGATTTCCAATCCAGGAGAAGATATCTCAGCGCCAGAAACACAATTAATACCCTTTTGGTGAACCAGGTCATCCCCATTATTAATGAGAACGATAGCATTTCCACAGAAGAGATTCGCTTTAGTGACAATGATCAACTCGGGGCATTATGTACAAATCTAGTCAGTGCTGATCTCTATCTCATTTTATCAAACATTGATGGTATTGCCGATAAAAACCCACTGGAGCATGCGGATGCCAGCATCTTTGAACATTTAACACTGGCGGATCTGGAGTCACTGAGAAATGAACTGATCCATGAGCAAGTGACTGGCATTGGTCGCGGTGGGATTGTCACCAAGCTGGAAGCCCCCAGAATGGCCGCCCGTTATGGTGTACCCTCGGTGATTGCGAACAGCCGTCTGGAAAATGTGATCTTGCAGGTTGTTAGGGGTGCTGACATCGGGACCATAATTTATCCTGAGGCCGGTCAGCTCAACGCGTGGCGAGCCTATATCGCTCATGCGCTGAAACCTAAGGCTAAGATCATTATAGATGACGGAGCCGCTCGAGCTCTAAAACTTAATAAAGCCAGCTTGTTGGCTTCGGGAATTATCTCAACTCAGGGAGAATTCAAACGCGGGGACGGTATCCGCTGTTGCTTGCCTGACGGGGCTGAAGTGATGAGAGGAATTGTGGAATATAACCAAGATGAAGTACAGAAAATAGCCGGTCACCAATCAGGTGAGATTGAAGGAATCCTTGGATATAGACATCGTCGAAGTGTGATTCACCGGGAAAATATGGTCACTCAATAGGGATAATTATGACACTTAAAGAATTAGGACAACGCACTAAACTGGCCAGTAAGATTCTGCCTACCTTATCCACTGAGCTGAAACAGGATATCTTGAAAAATATGGCAAGCAACATCAGGTTGGCTTCAGAAGCCATAAAAGTTGAAAATCAAAAAGATCTTGATGGTGCCAATGAAAAAGGTTTGTCCAGTGCAATGATCGACCGCTTGAGACTCAGCGATGAACGCATTCAAGCCATGGCTCAAAGTCTCGAAGAAGTGGCAACCCTGGAAGATCCAGTAGGCGCTATCACGGAAGAATACACCCGTCCAAATGGACTCCTGGTGCAACGTCGTCGGATTCCACTTGGTGTGATCGGTGTGATTTATGAATCACGACCAAATGTAACGGTCGAAGCAGCCTCCTTATGTTTCTTTGCAGGTAATGGTTTGATCCTCAGAGGAGGTTCAGAGGCTTATCACTCCAACCAGTTTCTGGTAAAGCTTCTGAAATCAGCGTTGGCTGAACGCGGAGTGGATGATGTGATCAATATGGTCCCTACCACAGACAGATCCAGTGTGGATGAACTGGCAAAAATGAATGATGTTTTGGATGTGATCATTCCCAGGGGCGGTGAAGGATTGATTCGCCGGATTTACGAAATTGCTACAGTCCCCGTGATTGCCCATTATAAAGGGAATTGTCATATGTTTATCGATGAATCCGCCAAGTTGGAGAACGCTGTTCCCATTGCCATGAACTCCAAAGCCCAACGACCTGGCGTTTGTAATGCACTGGAAACCTTACTTATTCATGAGAACATTGCTGAACAATTTTTGCCAGCATTTTTGTCAGAAGCTGACAAGCAGCATGTTGAGATCCGGGGGTGCGCGAAAACACAGACTTTTTCAGAAAAAGTAGTTCCCGTAACACAGGAGGATTTTGATACAGAGTTTCTTGACCTCATTCTGGCCGTGAAGGTGGTGCCAGGTCTTCCAGCAGCCATAGATCATATCCAGACCTATACAAGTGATCATACCGAGGTTATTGTGAGTGAAGACAAGGAGCATGTTGAAACCTTTACCAGAGCCCTGGATAGTTCAGCAATTATTGTCAACGCATCAACTCGTTTCAACGATGGTGGACAGCTGGGTCTAGGTGCTGAAATTGGTATCAGCACCACCAAACTTCATTCTTTCGGACCCATGGGATTAAGGGAGCTCACTACCACAAAATTTGTGGTAACTGGCAACGGTCAGTTAAGAAATTAAAGAAGTTAGTGATAAACATGAAAAATATTTCGGAATTCGTAATATTTAGTTTAATTAGAAAAGTGGATCACTGGATGGGATGTGTTAGTGCAAACTTCAAAAGATCATAAACAGAACCTTGAATTTGACTCTGGCAGTGGAGCAGAAGTCAAAAAGGTGAATCCTTTTCCCCTGTATAGACCCGAACAACATCATGATGCCTGCGGAGTGGGGTTTATTGCTGAAGAATCTGGCCAACCAAGTCGCCGGGTGGTGGAGTTAGCGCTCAAAGCTCTGAACCGTCTCGAGCATCGGGGTGGTAAGGGCTTTGATCAGGACACTGGAGATGGGGCAGGTATTCTGGTTGATATTCCGTGGTCCTTTTTTAAAGATCGCATCGAATCTTCTGGTCTAAAAAAAGCCAGAAAGGGTGAGACCCTGGCCTTAGCCGTCATCTTCTCCCGGAATATTTCCAGTCCGGTCCTGGATCGCACATTGTCCAAGCAGGCAAAAGCTTTGGGCTCCAGATATCTTGGTTCATTGCAGGTACCGGTGAAACCCGAATATCTCGGGGGTATAGCACAAGCCAATCAGCCGGATATCCAACACGCATTTTTTGCCATTCCCGCTCAAGGGAATTATTCAGCGGAACAACAGACCTATCTCATGCGCAAAAGTTTGGAGAACTGTGTTCTCGAGTCAGGACTAAGCCTGTACTTTTGTAGTTTTTCAACGCGAACCATGGTTTATAAGGGCCTGCTTTCATCCTATCAGCTCGGACAATTCTACCCTGATCTTCGAGAACCTGAATTCAAGACCCGCATGGCAATTTTTCACGAACGCTTTTCAACAAATACCAACCCCTCCTGGGAAATGGCTCAGCCCTTCCATGGAATAGCCCATAATGGTGAGATCAATACCATTAGTGGCAATCGGCTTTGGATGGATGCTCGCGAGCGCCAACTTCAATCAAAATTCTGGAAAGAAGATTTTCAGACACTCTGTCCAATTATTACACCTGGATTTAGTGACTCTGCCAGCTTTGATGAGGTTTTCAGCTTATTGGTTCAGACCGGCCGGGATCCTAATCATGCCATGATGATGATGGTGCCGGATCCCTATAGTGGCTTTCCCCAAATGGATCGAGCCCTGATTGACTTTTATATGTACCATGAAAATTTCATGGAGCCCTGGGATGGACCTGCAGCACTGATTTATACCGATGGTGAAACAGTGGGAGCCAAACTGGACCGAAATGGTCTGCGACCGCTTCGCTATACCAGGACAAAAAGTGGGTTGGTCATTATGGCTTCTGAAGCCGGTGTGGTGGATGTTGATGATGATGACCTGATTGTTCATCACCATATGTCATCAGGTGAAATATATTCGGTTTCCCTTACCGGAGGCGTTGAGAATAATGTTCAGATCAAGGATCGTATCTCTCATCAGGCAAAATACGGCCAATTGATGAAGAGAAATTTTCTACGGCTTACACGGGAAGACAATGATACTGAGTTTGGAGATTTCGCCATACCCGAAGGTGGTTTTGATAAGCGCAATCGCCTGGCCCTCGGTTGGCATCAAGAATCAGTTGGTCGATTTACAGGACCTTTGAGTGCTGTGCCGCTGGAACCAGTGGGAGCCATGGGTGATGATACACCCCCAGCTTTTCTTTCGCAAAAGAGTCGCAGCTTTTATGATTACTTCGTACAGTCCTTTGCCCAGGTCACCAATCCTCCAATAGATCCTATTCGTGAGCGACTCATGATGAGCTTATATCACTATATCGGGAGTGAGGAAAATTTACTGGCCGCTGAACCAGCCTTTCATGGAGCCTTTCGTATAGCCAGTCCCGTACTTTCCCCACGGGAAGTCCGATGGATGATGAGAAAATACAGACTTTTCAAGCATAAGATCGTTTCTGTATTAGCACCTGTAGACCAAAGTTTTGAAGCGCGGCTTAAGCAAATTCAAGAGGAGTGTGTTCAAGCTGTAGAATCTGGCAAGCGGATTCTATTTCTCAGTGATGAGCATGTGGATGAGACCCTGGTTCCCATGCCCATGGCTTTGGTGGTATCAGCGGTTCATCATGACCTGGTGAGACATAAAATCCGTAGCGATGTCTCTCTTATCTGTCTGGCTGGGGATGTATTTGAAGATCACCATGTCTCAGTTCTTACCACACTTGGTGCCAGTGCAGTATACCCATATATGGCCTATGAACTCATTCGCGAGGTTATGGATGAGGGGGATTGGTTGACGGGGATGTCTAATTATCGCTTTGCTCTTGAGAAGGGTTTGTTAAAGAGTATGGCCAAAATGGGAATTTCAACCTTTAGCTCATATCAGGGGAGCATGCTGCTTCACACCGTCGGGTTACATGAGGATTTTCTAAAAAGCTGGATGCCTTCACTAAGCCCAAATATTGGTGGTGATGGAATTGCAGCCATTCAAGACCGGGTGAGAAAACGACATATAACGGCATTCCAAACTGATCATCCAGAGATGGAGGATATTGGAATATTCCGAGTGAAACGTGATGGGGAAGTCCATGGATATAGTCCAGCCATTGCCAAACAGATCAGGAATAGAGCAACCCACAAACCTGAAAAACCCAGAAGACCCAGAAGACCGGTCTATTTAAGGGATCTCATGGATTTAAAGAGCATTGTTGCTCCAGCGGGTTTAATGGTTGAGTCTGGCGACCAGATTACCAAACGCTTTGGTGTCGCTGCCATGAGCTTTGGAGCCCTCAGTGACGAGTCTCATCGGGTTTTGACACAGGGAATTGCCATGGTCGGTGGTCGCAGTAATACCGGTGAGGGTGGCGAAACACCAGATCGATACTTACTCTTTAAGCATAACGATCATATGAATGCACATACCAAACAGATTGCCAGTGGTCGCTTTGGTGTGAAAGCTGATTATCTGGCCGCGGCCCAAGAACTTCAAATCAAGATCGCCCAAGGTGCTAAACCTGGAGAGGGCGGGCAGCTGCCAGGACAAAAGGTGAGTGTGGAAATTGCCACAGCCAGATCATCCACACCTGGAATTCCTCTCATTTCACCACCACCTCATCATGATATCTATTCAATTGAAGATCTGGCGCAGCTCATCTATGATTTAAAAGAAAGTAATCCTCGCGCCCTCATTTCCGTCAAGTTGGCATCCCAGCCTGGTATCGGGATAGTCGCCTGTGGTGTGGTGAAGGCTGGTGCAGATATTGTGGTTGTTTCTGGCGGAGATGGAGGAACAGGAGCCAGTCCGCTTGGCTCAATGAAGCATACTGGTATGGCCTGGGAGACTGGACTCGCTGAGACCCACCAAGCCCTCATTGCTACCAAGTTAAGAAGCAGAGTGGTTCTCCGTGTAGATGGTGGAATACAGGAGGCAAAAGATATTCTTGTTGCAGCAGTCCTGGGGGCGGAGGAATATGATTTTGGGTCAGTAGCCCTCATGGCCATTGGCTGTGTCATGGTGCGCCGTTGTCATGAAAACACATGCCCTGTGGGTATTGCCACCCAGGATCTGGCTTTACGAAAAAAATTCAAAGGCACACCTGAACAACTAGCTTCATTTTTCAAGCTTCTTGCAGAAGATGTTCGTGATCAGTTATCAAAAATGGGTTTGTCCACTCTGGAAGCTCTAATAGGACGCAATGATCTATTGGAACAAAAGGAAGAGCTGGATACTTCGGATGATTTTCCTGATGTAGATTTTTCAAGCATTCTTGAACCAACCCTTTCACGAGATTGGCTGAAACGAGATCATGACCAGAGTATTACCAGAAAATTCCCCAGCTTTGATGAGAAAATTCTGGAGAGTATTCATAGAGAATTATTGACCCATGGTCAGGCTGTCATTAGAGATACCGTAAGTAATAAAGACAGAGCTGTGGGTACACGTTTGGCTGGTGAAATTGCTTTTCTTTTTGGAGAGGGCCAGTTTAACGGAACCCTACAGTATCGATTGCGTGGAGTAGCGGGTCAATCTCTAGGTGCCTTCCTCACTCACGGGATTGAATTGCGTCTCAAGGGCCTGGCCAATGATTACGTAGGTAAGGGGATGAGTGGTGGATTGATTACCATTCGCATGCCTCGAGATATTCGGGAGCATGGGAAAGAACATACCATGATTGGTAATGTAGCTCTATATGGAGCTACGGGCGGAACCTTGTTTGTGGCTGGTCGGGCCAATGAACGATTTGCAGTACGCAATAGTGGTGCTTCTGCAGTTGTGGAAGGCGTGGGAAACCATGCCTGTGAATACATGACCCGGGGAGTAGTCATTGTACTCGGTGAGATTGGATTCAATTTTGGTAGCGGCATGACAGGTGGAACAGCATATCTATTTAATCTAAGTGATGCCGACAGGGAGCATTTGAATACGGATTTTGTTCTGGAAGAATCCATCAGTGAATCCGATGAATTTACAATCACCAGATTGTTGGAACGACACCGGTTCCATACAGGATCATTCAAGACATCCGATATTCTTGAAAATTGGGAAACTGAGAAGCAAAAGTTTTCCAAAATCACCCCTCTGGTTATGCAATTTCTGGATAGCGAAGCCCTCTATGATCAACAGGTGAGTGAGCGCTTGAGTCTTGTACTCAACGAGTAAAGTGATGAGCTCTGTGCGAGAAAATGACAAATATTCGCTTCTGTGATGGAAAATTGAAAATGCAGGGACCCAAGTCATCTTCGTCACTCAGAATGTTGTTACTACAATAAATATTAACCCAATGGGCACCTCTACTTCTTTGGGATTAAAGATAATTAATATCTCGAATTGATACACTTAAGTTCTTGGTTTGCTTGGGAGTAGGGCTCTTTATAAAATCAGAATAAATGCAAAATATTTACGAGAAATTCACCTCATGACCTTACTAAAAGATAATTTTATAACGAATCACAATCTTTTTAAAAAGGTATTGCATAAGGCTGTTAATTCGAGATAGAATACACCAGGTTAAAAACCATGAGAAGCATGACTAGAAATATGACCCATTCAAATCGCCCCATCACCGGGCAAGCTCTGGCATTAAGCTCAGAGTATGTGTCAATTCTAGCTACAGAGATTTTAAGTATTAATGTCCTAAGTATTCTGGGCCTAGTACTTATTATTATCAACGCCACTCTGATCGCCTGATAGAACTTA
>JABMQQ010000024.1 GCA_013202495.1 Fidelibacterota bacterium
CAGTACATGAAGGCAGTCTATGATAGTCTGGATTGGGAACGCGAGGAATTTGAGATTCCTGAAGAGTCTGTCGTGTTTACAAATGTTTGTTCTGAAACCCACAAATTGGCGACACAATATTGTACGCCAGAGCGTGAAGTCTTTTTACCTGGAACCGTCCCCACTCAAAGTTGTGATGTTCACGGAAATCGTTCAAAACCAAAAGTCATCGACTTTTAGCTCTTCAAAGTCCTGATGTATTGTCTCGATTCCATTCTGTCTCGCTGCCTGTCAGGTCGTAGCTGACAAGCGTAACTGAAGGGAACTCGAAGCGTTCAAAACATGGGTCTCAATATCCTTCCAGTATCCTCGCTACACTCGGCCTCAGGAAGACAAATGTCGAGATATTCGTGTCTGGAAACTCCATGGTTTGTCTAGATGAGAAATGTTTGAATGATTCGCTTGGTTTTAGACACGAATAACACCAATCTTCACCAAAGGCCACGAATAACTAGGAAGAAAAAAGCTGTTTGCCTTAATTATTCTTCGTGTTAATTCGTCCAATTCGAGATATTCATGTCTGGAAACTCTATGGTTTGTCTAGATGAGAAATGTTTGATTGATTCGCTTGGTTTTAAACACGAATAACACCAATCTTCACGAAAGGCCACGAATAACTAGGAAGAAAAAAGCTGTTTGCCTTACTTATTCTTCGTGTTAATTCGTCCAATTCGAGATATTCGTGTCTGGTAACTCCATGATTTGTTTAAAACGAGAAGTGCTTGATTGATTCACCTTGCTCGGCAATATGTGTCATGGCTTCAATACCAATATCCAGGTGTAGATCCACATACTTCTTGGTGACACTCTGGTCCAACGCTTCGGTTTTGACACCGTCTGGTACCATGGGGAGATCACTAACCAGCAATAACGCTCCACGAGGAATGTTATTGGCCAGACCGGTAATGAAGATGGTAGCGGTTTCCATGTCAATTCCGATGCAGCGTGTCTCTTTCAAATAATTCTTAAAAACTTCGTCATGTTCCCAAACTCGACGATTGGTGGTGTAGACCACGCCAGTTCTGTAGTCAAGGTCCTTCTCAACCAAAATTTGTGAGATGTATTTGTGTATCTTAAAGCTGGGCATGGCAGGCACTTCTGGTCGGAGGTAATCATTGCTGGTACCTTCACCTCGGATGGCGGCAATGGGCAGAATAAAGTGACCGAGATCTGTAGATTGCTTTAATCCCCCGCACTTACCTAAAAAGAGAACGCCATAGGGATCTATAGCTGAAAGCAAATCCATAATGGTTGCTGCATTGGCAGAACCCATCCCAAAGTTGATAATGCTCAATCCATCCTGGTTGGTGGAGACGATCATGGAACGATCTTCCCCAAACACAGGCACATCGAATCGATGGGCAAACTTCTCTACATAGTTTCTAAAATTTGTCAGTAAAATTCTATCACCAAAGGCTTCTGGTTCAACTCCTGTATAACGATAGATCCAGTTTTTTACGATTGCTTGTTTTGTATCCATGCCCATAATCTAACCAGCATCGCGTTTCTCCAAAACAGTTTGCTGAATTTTGGATAGGTACATCCCTCAGAGATTCTTTCACTTTGACGCAGAATTGTTTTCAGGATAGGTATATCAGATCGCATTAGATTCTCTATCTAGAGAGCTCATATTTTGAGAACAAAAGTCTTGTCATCAATGTCGCCTGCGGGGAAATTCAAGGACATGTTCAAAAATCCGAAAAATTACTTTTTGTATTTATTTCTCATCGTGTTTACGGTGTCATGTACCTCACATGCAGTGATTTCTCCAGACCCGCTTAAACCCGAAGAAAGTTATAAGGGTGTGGTTCTTTCGGCTGAAAATATGATTCCACAATTTGTTTACAGGAAGGGCTTAGGGCAAAACATGGATGGTGGCATCCGAATTGGCATGTTGCCCGTTCATGGGAGCGGCGTAGATGCTACGATCAAGCTCAGAGATGAGGGCTCCAGATTACATACCATTAATTTTGCCGCCACTTACGCTGATCAGAGTTCCTTTGGAGCGACCTACTACAATGTTTCCCGAAAAGATCGAACCAAGACTGTGCGCAGAGATGGCAAGGTATTTAAGCAAACTGAAACTGATGTTTTCAATTACGGCTATGTTGGCCTGCGATATAATTATATCCCTTCAGGCTTTTGGGGTGACAATGTGCATCTTTTTGGATTGCTCTACGGAATGAATTTTAGAAAAACCTGGGGCTTTGAATTAGGATATTTCCATGATTTTTCCGGCCGGACGCCAGTTCCTGAATTTATATATGACGCCAAATATGCCCCCCTCTCTGGGATATCCATGAGATTTTGGTTTGGTGAATTAATCAAAATTTGAGACCTCTATATATCTATATCACTAATATATATCATTTTCATGTCATCCAGAATGCTTCAGGCAATAGGCTTGAATTGGTTCTGAGCTAGCTCTATATTTGGTGTTTAACCAGAGAAATTGCACTTTTTTATTAGTGCTGTTTTTTTTGTAGAAAAAATTTTAACGGTAATAAGCCTAAATAAGGTCCCTGATAAAATGAATACTAAGGAGTATACCATGAAACGATTGTTCTCTAACGGATGGATTTTTGTCCTCGTCATGCTACTGGCAACTGGAGCCTTTGCCGACCGGAAGGTCGCACCAACAGCAGCCTGTGATGTATGTCTGAAGACATCAGCCGACGGAACGCTGGCTGTAAATTGGAATGCTGAGACAATCCCCGGTTCATCACTGCGCGATGAAGAAGCAGTCTATCATGATGGCTCCTTTGAAGGTCAAATTGGTTGTGGTGGAGGTTGTGGTTTCAGTGTGCGTTTCACCGCTGATACACCCATCTTCCTCACTGGCCTGACACTTTTTACCCAGGGTGGAAGTGCAACAGCAGCAGTTGTGAGCATCTATACCGATGCTGCTTCTGGTGTTGCTGGTCCTCCAACTCTTCCCATTGGCCCGAATGATGGCACTGCCCTCTGGGAATCTGACCCAATGGATCTTACGACCATTGATGATCCAGTTTCACAGTTTGATATTGTCCTGGACAACCTGGTTCTTGAAGCCGGAGATTACTATGTTGTTGTCTGGGAAAATGGATCTGGATTCCTTGGAATTGCCAGTGACTTACAATCAAATTATCTAGATCGCAACTGGGCATACTCCGCCAATGGTTGGGAAATGATTAATGATGCTGTAGGTGGTGATCCGGAACTCGTTGGAAATTTTGGTATTTCTGCCCTATATCTTCCTCAGGAAATTACTGGTTCATACATGACCGTTGATACTCGTAACATCAACTTTGGTGTTCTCCAGCTTGATGATGGTGCAGTTACTACCGATGTTACCATTGGCAATATCGGTCTTGATCCTTTTGATGTTACTGCAATCACCATTGCGGGCCTGGATTTCTCCACAGCTCTCGTAACACCTGTTACCGTCCTGGCAGATTCCTTTGTTGTTTTTGATGTCACATTGACACCTTCTGTCGAGGGTGGAGCAAATGGTACCTATACGATTACTTCTACTGCTGACAATACTCAGGAAATAGTGGTTAATGCAACGGCTATGGTGTTCGATGGTTTTCCAGAATATATGATCTGGAATCCGGCTAGCTCTATTAGTGGACCAGCATTTGTTACCGCTTTTGGTGAGTTAGGTTTAACAGCTATTGAAACTCCTGATTTATTCATATTTGGGAACCCAATCGACGCTGAGTATTCAGCCGTATTTGTAACCCTTGGTATTTACTCAAACAATTATGTCCTCCAGGATAGTTCTGCTGAAGTGTTGGCACTGGTGGACTATGCTAATGCAGGCAATCCACTTTATATGGAAGGTGGCGACACCTGGGCTTTTGATCCAGAAACAGTCCTCCATCCATATTTTGGAGTTGACGGTATTGCCGATGGTGGTGCCGATTTAGCCTTTGTTACAGGTCAGAACCTGCTCGCAGGAATGGATTACCCATATGTTGGTGAGAATAGCTTTATGGATCACCTCGGACCACTCACCCCAGATGCACAAATAATTCATATGAATCCTGCTGACGGTGAGGGTTGTGGAATCGCTAACCTCACTCCAAGCATGACTTCAATTGGTACTTCTTTTGAATTTGGCGGCTTGGTTGATAGTTCAGCAACCAAGACAGAACTACTTACAGAATATCTGGATTTCTTTACAACACCCTATACAGATGTAAGACCCCCAGTTATTTCTGGTGTAACTCAATTCACATTTACTCTGGACACCGATGGTCCTTATCCTGTTGAAGCATATATTGCTGATAACGTTGAAATGGATTTTGCCGTCATCTTCTACAATTCAAATGGTGGTGCATTCTCAACTGCATCAATGAGTGATCTTGGCGATGGCATCTATTCTGGGGATATCCCTGGACATCCAATTGGCAGCACGGTTGGATATTATATCCAGGCTTTTGACTCTGAAGGAAATGAAGGTTTTTCACCAGAAGGTTCTCCTGATGAATTGTATTTCTTCGATGTCGTCTCTCACCTGCCACCCATGTTTGTGGAAGCTATTTCAGGGCTTGATGGTACCATTGAGCTATCCTGGTTAGCACCTGGTACAGAAGCCCCTGCCCTGGTGGAATGTGCAGATTATCCAATCCCATCCCTGCCCTTCAACGCTACTGGTACAAATCTTGGTATGGGAGATGATTTTGATGTAGCCGCTAGTGACGGTGAAGATGTTGCTTATCAGCTGAATGTTATGGTCCCCTCCACTTATACAATTTCACTTCTCGGTGGTACAGACTTTGATTCCAAGCTGGAAGTCTTTTTTGATGACTGTGTCACCACAACTGGATACTACAATGATGATTCAGGCGGTCTTCAATCTGAATTGACCGATGTTTACCTGGATCCAGGTACCTATCTGGTTGTAGTTGATGGCTTTTTCGGAGCTACTGGAAATTATACCCTTGATATCTGGGAGCAAACTGCTCGTAGACAATCTGTAGTTGTAGCTGAAAATGATTTGAGCTATGAGTTAGCAAAACTTCGGGCAGCAGGTATCGAAATAACCCCAGAAGTGTTGAGCTCCAGCCCAGGTCGCTATTTACGCGAATTGCGTGAGCTGACCAATTTTGGTGTTTATCGTAGCGAAGCATCACCTGTACTTATTGAAGCTGGAAACCAGGTTGCTGTTATTGATACACTCCCAATGGCTTACACAGATTTTCCATTGATTAACGGAACCACCTACTATTACCGCATCACTGCCATCTATGATGATGGTGAAGCAGCCTCTTCACAGGTTGAAGGTGTCCCAATGAATCACGAACCAATGATGCCTACAGGTCTGGTTGGTACAGTAGATGATGTCACCAATGATATCTCATTGGATTGGAATGACAATACTGACTATGATCTTGCTGGATACTTCGTGTATCGCGATGGTGAATATATAGCCACAGTGGACTCCTCTGCCTACACAGAAAACCTCATTGATGGCGCCTATACATACGTCGTATCTTCATTTGATACCGGCGCAATGGAATCTGACAACTCTGAAAGAGTTCAGGTTCTGGTTGGAGAAGTACCACCAAGTGAACTTCGTGCAGATGGTTTCTTTGACGATCACATCGAACTTACCTGGAGGGTACCTGGCAACCCAGCGCCACCTCTCATGCCTTGCGCCGATGAAATCATCCCATCACTCCCCTTCGTAACAAATGGAAGTACGGTTGGTATGGTTGATGACTTTGATGTGAGTGGTACCGATAACGAAGATTACGCCTACCAGCTTTTCATGTTTGAAGATGGCGCTATCGACATCACCCTGTGTGGACCAAACATTGATTATGATGCAAAGGTCGAAGTTTTCAATGGGGATTGTGATGTCATCTTATCAACAGGATACTACGATGATGATGGTCCAGCTTGTGATGCCGCTCCAGGTCTCATTGGACCTTCTGAAATCCTGGGAGCATTTCTCCCTGAAGGTGTGTATTTCGTCGTTGTAGATGGATACAGCACCAATGCTGGAAATTATGATCTTACTGTGACTGAAGCAGTTGCACCAAGACAGTTCACACCAGAGACTACCCGTGAAATGCTCAAGAAACTTGTGCTCAACAATGAAATGACGCGTATGGAAGCTGATGCCATTCTCGCTGCAGAAGAGTCCACTCCATTTGCTCCTGTTTTCATTGATAATGCATATGCACAGAGTGACTTGCGCGAAACTACTGATCTCACTCACTATAATATCTATCGCGATGGTGGCGTAATTGGTACCACCACAGAGACTATTTATAATGACGCAGTTGAAGAAGATATGCCTTACTTCTATCAAGTAACTGCCACTTATGACAATGGCGAAGAATCTGCTCCTACCAACCTGGTTGAAGCTCGCGCCAATATGGCTCCCGGTCCTCCTGCCAACCTGAATATTGAGGATGTCGGCCATACAGTTACCATGACCTGGCAGGATCCTCTATTCAACATGGATGGATCTCCATGTTATGATCTTGAGGGTCTTGAAATCAAACGGAATGGTTCCTTGATTTCCACTGTAGATGTCTTTGAGTGGAGTTTTATGGATTTCGCGTTACCAGATGGACATTATGTTTATGAAATCTCTGGCTTTGACGAAGTTCCAAACCATGGTGCTTCGGTTAGTATTGAAGTCTGGGTAGGACCAAAACCAGTTATTGTTCAGGTATTGACCGATAACTATCCCTATGAATCTTCATGGAATATTTATAACTCCAGTAGTGAAATCGTTGCCAGTATCGCAGCGGGTGATCTTACTGAAGGTGGTGTACTCTATGAATGGGCCGTTGGTCTAGAGCCGGGAACCTATCTATTTGAAATGCTTGACACATATGGTGACGGTATCTTTGATCCAGGCTATTATCAGGTCATGCACGGCACCAACATCCTGGTTGGTCCTGGTGGCGATTTTGATACACAGGAAATCACACCCTTTGTTGTTGAATCAACCATCCTGCTTGGTGATCTAGATGGTGACGGATTCCTGAATATTTTGGATGTGACCCGTTTTATTGAAATCGTAACAGAAACTGGTGATGATCCCACATTTGATGAACTGGCCCTCATGGACCTAAATGGTGATGGCAACCACAATATTTTGGATGTTGTCATGCTCATCGAGGAAGTTCTCAACATGGGTGGACTGGCTAAAAACAGTCCAATTATTGAGGATATCACAGCCACGATTGCTCCGCTTACTCTGACCAATACACGTGAATGGCAGAATATCCCAGTCACGGTGGATTGCTTTGAGATGGTAGCTGGATTTCAAGCAGATCTCGTATTCGATCCCAGTATCGTGGAACTAGGAATTCCTGTTCTCGCTGCAGGTAACGAATCTGTAGGAGTCTTTTCATCTGTTAGTGGAAATACCATGCGTGTTCTGGGTATTGATCTCTCTGGAAACATGATCGACCTGGCATCTGGTCTGCTCATGAATGTGCCTGTTCAGGTCATTGATGAAAATGCTACTGGCGCCATGGATTTCGCTGTTGAAGATCTGATTATTTCTGGTCCTGGCGGTGTTGAGATTGTTGCGGAATGCCTGGTTAGCATCATTGATATTGGTCTGCCAGCACCAACAGAGTTCAGCTTACAGCAGAACTATCCCAACCCCTTTAATCCAACTACAAATATCCGCTATGATATCGCTGAAAGAGGCGATGCTCATCTCGTGATTTATAACATGTTGGGGCAGGAAGTCCGCTCATTGGTTAATGGAAATCAGGATGTGGGACGCTATGAAGTATCCTGGAATGGTCTGGACAATTCTGGACAACCTGTAGCCACAGGTATTTATATCTATCAGTTGCATGCTGCTGGTTATTCCAAGACTATCAAAATGGCTTTCATCAAGTAGGACCCATTTTGTAAGGGCTAGTCCCGATATATATCAAAAAGAGGCTGTCCCAAAAGGGCGGCCTCTTTTTTTGTTATTAGTAACGGGGTATAGAGGTATAGGGGGGTATATGGGTATGAAGAGGTCATTGTCCTCAATAATCTAGGAGCAACATTTATCGCAACTATTTCCCTTTAGTCTAGCTGATAGAATAGATTCCCTACCTTTTGATATTAGACGGTTCCTGCTCCCTTGTCTTGATAAGGTGAAAATTAAGTTTGGGTTGATTGATATTATTAATAATCTGATGAAACTATGGTTGAAGACAGCCGGATGAGCTGATTTTAGCTGAATACGCTCAGAAATTACTTTTAAAATTGAATCTTATAAAAATCTGTGCAAATCCGTGTGAATCTGTGGCTAAAAAAAACGGCCATCTCTTGTAATGAGACATCCTCTTTTTTTTAGCAAATTTAGAATTGTTTTTTGGGGGTGGTGCAGAATGGTTATTCTTTAATAAGCCCAACCACGTTCTTCAGAAATACTCACACTCAGGCTGTCTTTAATATTATCCGGGTCAAACCAGGCAAACATGACAGTTACCTTGAGATAATCCGGCAATGAGGTATCCATAGGGGCGACACCGTCAAAGGGGTCATCGACTTCTCGAACTGTTGTGGTTCGGTAGCCTTGTATTCCATCCAGGGTAATAGGAATTGAATACTCGGGCATACTATCTTGAATGGTGAAATAATCCAGATCAACAGCGATGGCCATGCGGGTGGCCATGTTGGTCCATGCCAGCTGATCCCGCATCCCCTGATCGGCTTCCCAACGCAGGCGGTCGTAAATCTGGTATGATCCTACAGCCACTACTGAAAGTAGCACGGCGGATAACACAACCTCAACAAGGCTATAGCCACTATTCTTCATTTACCTGTATTGCTCAGCTAATCCCATATTTTTCCCACGCATGATTCCCCTACCGGAGTATCACCTGGATTGAACGTTGTGCTGAAGCAGAAAAATGGAGCTGTGAGCGAAGGGGAGTAAGCTGGCAATTCCCTCCCTGCCTATGCAGGATTGCCGACCCCCGGTAGCAACTAATTGTTTTTTCAATACCTCTGTTTCAATTCAAGATGATCCCGTAATCATGATCGTCGTGGAACTTAGAAAAAATCATCTCTCATATCTATCTTTTATTTGTATCGTCAACTGATGCTTTTCGTCAGTCATCCTCGTGAATCGAAACCCATCTATCGACGCCCATTTTAAGTGAGTAGTGGAGATTATTGAGTTATCAGGAAGATCTGAAATTTAAACACAAAGGTCCCGGTGCTCTGCCGGTGACCCCACCACCATAATACAATAGCCGGGAGGATTAGGTGTAGACTTCTTGTTGACTGATATTTATGTTATCAGTGCTTGACGGCTGAATGGGGGGGATACCCAATCATTTACAAGCGAGTCGCAGAGGTGGACTAACAATTAGTTTTGCAGGTTCCATATAAGCACTTCCCTCCAGTCCTATCGCACTCACGGAGTAATCATGGTCAAAAAAGATATACACGCAGAACCTTTTGATGATACTACGATCTCAAAACTACTGATCTTTGAGAATTATGCTAAGGAATGGATACCCACTTTTATTTATCTCAAAGTTGAACGAATTTGCATATTTGATTTTTTCGCTGGTACTGGATTTGACAAGAATCATGTATCTGGTAGCCCAATCAGAATCCTTGATTCGTTAAAACAATACATTGCTGATATTCTTAAATGTGATGTCACTGTCGACTTGTTCTTGAACGAGTTTAAGCCCCAAAAATTCACTCTACTGAAAGATGCAATTGAAAGCTACTTGAGTAATGAACCTACCCTAGCAAGCTTGGTCAATGTTCATTATTTCAATGAGGATTTTGATGTGCTATATGATCAACTTTACCCTCTTATTCGAGATTACCCTAGCCTTGTATTTTTGGATCAAAATGGCATTAAGTATATACGCGCAAAGTATTTGCTTTCCTTGGAAGAGACCACTCAAACAGATTTCCTCTATTTCATTTCTTCCTCCGCTTTCAAACGTTTTAAGGATACAAAGGAATTCACAGATATAATTGACGTGGATATCGCTGAAATCGAAAAGTCTCCATGGAATTATATACATCGAACTCTTCTCCACCAACTGAGGCAATCCCTTCCAGAAAGAACTGACTTGAAGCTGTATCCCTTCACCCTGAAAAAACGGGGGAACGTCTACGGTATCATTTTTGGAGCTAAACACCCTAGAGCAGTGGAAAAATTTCTAAACGTAGCATGGTCGATGAACCCAATTAATGGTGATGCTAATTTTGATATTGATGATGATGTATCCAAATTCCAAACTGACCTATTTGGGGGAACAAAAAGAACAAAAATTGAGCTATTCGAATCACAGTTTGAAGAAGCAATTATGGAGCGAAAGGTTACGAACAACAAGGAGGCTTACTCTTTCACTTTAGATGCTGGCCATCCCACTAAACACGCTAACGCTGTAATTAGTAAACTACGTAAATTGAACAAAGTCCAGATTGCAGAGAGGAGTCTAAAGATTAACTTTAAAGCAATTAATCGAGGTGAAATTGTGGAGATCAGAGTACAGCCATGAGTAGTTCAAAAATTGAGTGGACTGAAGCTACTTGGAATCCGATTACTGGCTGCGATAAGATAAGCCCAGGGTGTAAGAATTGTTATGCTGAGCGCATGGCCAAGCGGCTTAAGGCTATGGGAAGTCCAAACTATGTAAATGGTTTTAAGACTACACTCCATCGCCACGTACTTGACTATCCACTCCAGATGAAGAAACCTCAGATGATTTTTGTTAACTCCATGAGCGATCTTTTTCACAAAGATGTCCCAACTGAGTTTATTCAAGATCTCTTCAGTATAATGAGAGAGGCTTCTTGGCATACATTTCAAGTACTGACCAAGCGCTCTGAACGGCTCTTGGAGTTAGATTCAGAACTCGAATGGGCACCCAATATTTGGATGGGTGTAAGCGTTGAGAGCAATGGCTACCTGCACCGAGTGGATCACCTCCGCGAAACAACCGCTATTACAAAGTTTCTCTCCTGCGAGCCTCTAATTGGCAGCCTTTCGAAAATGGATATTTCCGGAATTGATTGGGTGATTGCAGGAGGCGAATCCGGACCTGGAGCCAGATATTTGAATGCAGAATGGGTATATGAGATTCGAGATAACTGTGTCGCTAACAGTGTCCCATTCTTTTTCAAGCAGTGGGGTGGTGTCAGAAAGAAAAAAAACGGTAGATCTCTCGATGGAAAAACCTGGAGTGAACTTCCATCGATCGCGCACACTATTTCGCTCTAATTCCAACTTAAACTTAATCCCCTCGTCAGCTTTCACGGGCTAGGTGTAGCCCCTCGATTATCGTCCTTTCATTTAATTTACAAAAATCTTTCATTTAAAATGTGTATCGATACCCATCCCGAATAACTATTCGTGCAATTAGCGTAATTAGCGGTTAAAAAAGTCCTTGCATATTATATTGTGTTGGTGTTATAGTAATGTAGAACACCAAAAGAGGTGAAAGAAAATGAACTTTGATCAAAAAACACCGATCTACCAACAGCTGGCTGAGTCTATTCGCCAGGACATACTTTCAGGAGCGCTACCCGCCGAAATGGCAATACCTTCTGTTAGACAGATATCTGTTGAGTATGGACTGAATCCTCAGACCGTATTAAACGCGACACAATTACTGATTCAGGAGGGTCTCTTGGAAAAAAGAAGAGGATTGGGCATGTTTGTCCAAAGTAGCGCTCGTAAACAGCTCAATAGGAGCGCCAGCGATCGCTTTAAAAATGAAACCATTCAAGCACTGGTCCAGGAAGCTCAACTGCTATCCATCTCTCAAACGGACCTGATTAAACTCATCCAAAAAAATTACGGGGAGGTGGTCTGATGTCTGCCCTCATAGAATTAAAAAATGTTAGCAAATCCTACGGCGATCTTAAAGCCCTGGATGCTGTCAATCTTGAAATCCCACCAGGGAAAATCGTCGGTCTTGTCGGTCCCAATGGCGCAGGCAAAACCACACTACTCCGCGCAATCACTGGAGAGCTGGATTATCAAGGTGAAGCAAAAGTCCTGGACTGTGAGCCACGCACTCAACGTGCTGAGCTTATGGGAAAAACTGGAGTCATCCACGACATTGCTGTACTGCCATCCTGGATGAAGGTCAATGAGCTTCTCAATTTCATGGAAGGTATTCATCCTGGATTCCATCGTGAAAAAGCTGAAGCCTTTCTCAAAACAACCACTATCCCCATGGATAAAAAAATCAAGTCCTTAAGCAAGGGCATGAAAACACAATTGCATCTGGCAGTTACGCTTTCAGCTGATTCCCGTCTGCTTATCCTAGATGAACCGACGCATGGCCTGGATATTCTTTTTAGAAAACAACTCTACACCAGTGTTCTGGAAGATTATTTCGATGAAGAAAAATCCATCCTGATCTCAACCCACCAAATTGAAGAAGTTGAGCATATCCTCTCCGATGTCATTTTCATCAACAAGGGGAAAATCCTGCTCTATGCCAGCATTGAAGAACTGGCCCAGCGCTTTACCCAATTAACCATACCTGCAGATCAGGCAGATACACTGAGGGAGCAACTCAAACCCATGAGTGAGTATGGTATTCTTGGACGGAGAGTCTTTTTACTTGAAAATACTGAGAGCAAAGCATTGGTCGAGCTGGGTGATATCCAAACCCCATCTGTGGCTGATATTTTTGTTGCTCTTATGGGAGGTGAGGCATGAAACCATTAATGATTCTGTTAAAACGTGAATGGCTGGAATGGCAGAGGGTCGTCATCGGCACTATCATAGTCATCACATTTCTAAATCTGCTTATGCTGCTTTCTGTTTCCCGTGGTTCAGACTACCTCCACTCAGAACTGGAAAAAGATGGTCATATCCTCATTGAAGATGTCCAATTCAGTGATGAGGACGAGGAATTTGATGTCGATGTTCGCATGAATGGGAACGATGTGGAGCTTAGTATCGATGGGGATGGAACTCCTCGTAGTGTTGAACAAATGCTCAAGAAAGTAGCCCTTCCTGTCGCCTTTGGTCTTCGATTGGGCATGATGGGTACCTTCGCTTTTATCCTGTTTCTCAGCCTGTTCTATTTTTCAGATGCCATCTATAAGGAGCGTGCAGACAATAGCACTCTATTCTACCGGAGTTTACCTGTCAATGATCATATGCTCCTCGGCTCAAAAATAGCAGCTGGTCTCATTGGTGTGATTGGATTGACTCTATTTCTCTCCATTGAGTATCTGGCATTTCTCCGAATTGCTATTTGGATTATGGGTGAACCTTTCACTTCCCTGGCTGGTCTCGTGTTGAATCAGATATCGTATCTCAGACTCATCTGGGACTGGTTCGGTTACCTGATCTTTGCAGCTATCCACATGGCACCCCTGGCCTTATTCCTGATGCTGGTTGGAACCTATGTCAAGGGTCGACCCCTTCTCATTGGAATTGGTGCTCCCATTCTCTTGTCCATTAGCTGGGCCATTGTTTTCCAGAGTGCTGCCCTGTTAAGAACTATCGGAAAATTTTTCTGGGGATTTAACCAAGTCGTCATAGACCAATGGGAATCTATTGAAAAAGGACTTGATACGGATATGGCCATATACGGGAATTTCTGGGCCTATATCTTCAATGTTGATACTGCCATTTCTGTTTTGGTATCAGCCTTGCTTTACTATGGCATATGGCACACGTATCGAAAAAACATACCGACGGGATAAAACCCAGGAACTTTGGAGAAAGAGAATTTATTATGAAAACTAGAACCGCATTAATCATCGCAGCTATTTTGGGGCTATTCACTTATACCCTGCCCCTCTATGCCGGCGATAAAGAATATCATGTCGAGGAAAAAACAGTTATTGAGATTCCCGTCGTGGGCAAGATTACTACCACGACATCAAGCTATCTCTCAGGCTGCAGGCTAAAAGAAGACACGGCTGTCAAGATGCATAACGCACTTATCAAAATGGTGAGTGATTCAGATGGCAAAAGTACTGAGGTTGTTCTTTCCAACTTATGCGAAGAAGTTCAGTGGCAATACAATGCAGAATCGGATGCTTTTGCGCCCCATTCTTTCGAAGAACTCCGTGAATTGAAAGCCGACAAAGAGGGCGATCATGAAACTCATATTGATATGGGGTCAGATCAAAATGATATAGATGATCTCCCCAAAATGGTCCGTGAAATTTTGGACTATGAAAAAAATATAAATGGCTTTAAAGCCAGAAAAGTAGTTACCTCAGTTTACCCTGAAGATTCTGATAGTCGGATCATCGTTGAGGAATTCTATACAACCAAGTCCCATGCATTATCAAAAATCTCTAAAGCACGAGAAGATCTTAGCCAGAAACTAGGCTATGATGAAGATCATGTGGAAGGTATCCCATCTCTAGTGGATGTCATCTACGAAAGCATTAAAAGGGATGAGGAATGGGCGCGACCTGATGGTGAGATCGTCAGATTTGTAATCAGACTCCTGGATGAAGATGACGATGATATCTTCACCATGAAGTATGATGTCATTGAGGCTGAGACAACGCGTTATCAAGAGGATCATTTCGCTCTGAAGTGAGTTAATGCTTCAAGTTAGATATACTTACAGAAAGTAATACCCCTGACCTGAACAAGTGGCATATTGATTGCCGATTAAAAGAAAGTTCGGAGTGAACTGGGTCGGTTCACTTCAGCTGGATAAAATGACACCTATACCGATCCACAATTGCAAGAGGGTTTAATCTCATGGAAAACACATCATTTCTTCAACGGATTATTGATTTATTTTTTACTCCGAGCAAAGCTTTTGACGGATTAGTTGATGGGGTTTCATACAAGGATTGGCTCTACCCCCTACTCATTGTAGCGGCCGGGCTTGTCATCCTACCTCTCTTTTACAGAGATATTAGCCTTGATGAAGGTGAATATCGACTTAACAAGATTATACGTTCAATCGAGAACAATGCCGATATGTCTGAAGAACAAAAAGCTGCATATCTTGAAAAGATGTATGAGGGTTTTGATAAAGTTGAGGATGCCAGAGATAACCCGTTTGCTTTTAGAAATATGTGGGGCTATTTCTTACTTCCCGTTATGCTTTTCGTCATGACAGCTTTTTTTGCTGCCATCTTGCTTCTGGTCGGCAATTTTGGAATGGGAGGGAAAGTCAAATTCTTCCAGATGTTTACCATGGTGATGATGACATACCTGATTGGTGGCAACGGATTTTTTATGAATATGATTCCAGGGATTGGAACTTTGGAACTCATGGTCAAAACCCCTATGATCATTATCAAGGAATCGACAAATCTGGTATTAAGTCCCGGACTTTTGTTCGATGAGGTCGACAGCTTCTTCCAGCATTTTCTGAATCAACTCGACATATTCCGTATCTGGGGTATGGTGGTGATGGGATTTGGTTTTGCCAGACTCTATAACAAATCAACAGCTACAGGAATGATGTCTGTAGGATTTCCCTGGCTTATACTTGTCTCCATCGGAGCAGCTCTCATGAAAGCCAATTCAGCGGCCATGGGCTCACTCAACTAACAATTAAATCATATTTACGATAGGAAATTTCATGCGTTTAAAAACAATAGGCTCACTACTCATCATTGGGTTCTGTCTCCCCGGATTTAGTCAGTCAAATTCACCAATAACTTTGGACGATTGCATCCGTATTGGATTGGAAAACAATCAATCTCTAATAATAAACCGCTTTGAAACCGACCGAAGTGTCTCCCAGGCTAAGAGCAATATTGGTATGGTCTTGCCAGTAGTTAATTTTTCAGTATCAGGTGGTAGTTCTGATCTCGCTGGGACTGGCTGGAACGATGGCTACTCCTCCTCACTTACTCTGTCTCAGAATATATGGGATGGTGGTGCCTGGTGGAATACCCTCAAATCCGCTAAAGTTGCTCAAGATGCAGCCTCCATCCAGTATGAGAGTTATGAAGTTAATACCGTATACAAGACTAAAGCTGCCTACTACAACTACCTTTCCACCCAGCAATTGCTGGATGTCTACCGTGAGAATCTCACAACAAGTGAATATCAACATCAGCTCACACTTGAAAGATTCAAATTGGGTGCCGCCTCCCAGAATGATACCCTGAGAACCAGAGTAAACATTGAACGAGCTCGTCTCCAGATCGTTAATGGAAAGGTTGACTTACAATCAAGATCTCGCAACCTCAACATCATTCTAGGCCGTGATGCAAATGACCCACTGTTCCTGGTGAACCCAGTTTGGCAAGCTGTTGTTGTCCCTGGAGTCGATCAAATCATGGATGAGGTTCTGGCCTCAAATCATTCTCTCAAATTATTGGAACAGAATAAAGAAATCATGGCATATAATGTAAAAATTGCCAGATCAGGCTATATGCCCTCCCTGGGAATGTCCGCTTCTTATGGAAATAATGGTGCCACCGCACTAGGAGATGTTTTTGGTGAGAGCACTTCATCAAAGTCTGCGGGAATTTCCCTGAATTGGAACCTCTTCAACGGAACCCGGACAAGCCGTGGTGTAGAGCAGGGAAAGATTAACGCCAAGCTAGCCATGGAAAACTATGATTTGTCTGAGCGAAATCTCCGCAAAGAGTTGACTCAAACCCTGGAGCAAATGGATGCTCTAAACGAATCCGTAACCATCTCTCAACTTATACTGACTGCTTCCGAGCAAGATCTGCTTTTAGCTCAGGAACAGTACAAAATTGGTTCCCTCTCCATTCTGGATGTATTGAGAATCACGGCGAGCTACGAAGATGCAAAATCGAATTTAATCCGCACCCAACACAATCTGAAAGTTGCTGAAGCAGGACTGCTTCAATTGATGGGAAAGTGGTAAGGGGTTGATATGTCCAAAAAGAAAATAATAATAATTGTCCTGGTTGTCATTGTTGTAGGTGTTGGTGGATATTTTGCTGTAAAGAAGGACCAGGGCAATACTAAGGAAGTCCAATCTGCAAAGGTTGAGCGTGGACAAGTCGTTCATAAAGTGGCTGCCTCAGGCAGAATCCAGCCCGTTGTTGAAGTCGATGTGAGTGCCGATGTGGCAGGTCGTGTCATTCGCATGGCTGTCAAGGAGGGTGACTGGGTCGAGAAGGGTCAATTCCTGGCACAACTCGATGCTACGCGCTATAAGGCTGATGTAGATCGTGCTGAGCAGGTCCTGGCTTCCTCGGAAGCTTCATTATCACTGGCTGAACTTGAAAAAAATCAGCAGTTCGAATTATTCCAAAAAAAATTAGTGAGCGAGCTCATCTATCAGGGAGCTCTCGTTCGTTTTCAGCAAAGCATGTCAGCTAAAAAACAGGCTGAAGCTGCACTGGCTCAGTCACAGGATAACTATAAAAAGACGATGATGTTTGCACCCATGTCAGGAACCGTTACTCTGGTCAACAAAGAAGTCGGGGAAATGGCTTTGGGTTCCGCCTTTAGTCGGGACATCATCATGATTATTGCCGACTTGAATGAGATGGAAGTTCTTGTTGATGTAAATGAAAACGATGTAGTTGATGTCTCCCTGGGTGATACCACTGAAATCGAAATCGATGCACTTCAGGACACCATGTTTCAGGGAATCGTGACTGAGATTGCCCATAGTGCTCAGAATACAGGCGGTGGTAGTCTTGACCAGGTGACCAATTTTAAGGTACAAATCCGTCTTTTGGATCCACCCCGGGAAATTCGCCCCGGTATGTCTGCAGCGGTAGATATCCGTTCAGATGTTCAAAATGATGTTCTGTTTGTTCCCATTCAAAGCATCACCATGAGAAAACCCATGCAACTCAAGGAAAAGCAGGATAAAGAACTTTCCCGAGCTGACAGCAGTATGAATATGGAAGATGAAGATCTGGAGCCCGTTGAAGTCGTCTTTGTCCTGGTAGACAGTGAAAAAGGCAAGGGCAAGGAAGTGATTCAACGTGAAGTCGTCACTGGGATTATCGGAGAACGAGATTTTGAAATCCTGTCTGGTTTGGAGCTGGATGATGAAATTGTCACCGGTCCCTATAAAGAAATCAGCCGTGGTCTAAATGATGGTGACAAGGTAAAGATTACCAAGCGCAAAAAGTTTAACGTTGATGATAAGATATAGTCACGCTGAAGTCAGAATACAGTAGAGAGTAGACAGAAGAAAGCAATGCGTAGCCCGGCTAGAAAATTTGAAGACCTCATTGTTTGGCAAAAGGCGCATGCATATGTATTGGCTGTATATAGCCTAACCTCATCTTTTCCCAAGTCTGAAAAATATGGATTAGTCAGTCAATTCAGACGGGCCGCTGTTTCTGTCCCTGCAAATATCGCCGAGGGTTGGAGGTGGAATGGAATTGCCGACAAAAAGAGATTCTACAACATTTCCCAGGCTTCACTCGAGGAGAGCAGATATTATTTGCTACTTGCTAAGGATTTAGAATATGGCGAGAGCTCTAAAGCAAATTCACTCTCTGAAGAAGTCTCAAAACTTCTTACTGCCTATATTAAGAATATCAAATTATTATGATTGAAATAACTACAGAATACATAATCCCAATGCTCTCTACTGACTACTATTTTCTATATTCTGAATTCTCATCACCCACTAAATGTCTGAATGGACAACAATCTCAGAGGGTAAAATGTCACTAATCAAGGTCAAAGATCTTTATAAAATATACCAGATGGGGAATACCGAAGTACGCGCCCTGGATGGGGTCTCAGTAACCATCGAAAAGAATGAATATGTGTCCATTATGGGTCCATCGGGGTCTGGAAAATCCACCCTTATGAACCTCCTGGGGTGCCTGGATACACCCACATCAGGCGAATTTTTTATGGATGGAATAAATGTGGCGACCATGGGTGATGATGAATTGGCTCATATCCGAAATAAAAAAATCGGATTTGTATTTCAGACCTTCAACCTGCTTCCCAAATCCACCAGCCTACGTAACGTCGAATTACCTCTGATTTACAATGGGGAAATTAAAGCACATGAGCGTAGAGATATGGCCATTAAAGCCCTCACAAGGGTGAATCTAGGCGATCGAGTGAGTCATAAGCCTAACGAGCTATCGGGTGGGCAGCGACAACGTGTCGCAGTAGCCAGAGCTCTGGTAAACAATCCAGCAATTATTTTGGCTGATGAGCCTACTGGTAACCTCGACTCAAAAACAGGTGAAGAAATCATGGTTCTTTTTGATGAACTTCACAAGCAGGGTAACACCATTATTCTGGTTACCCATGAGGAGCATATTGCTGCTCATGCTTCACGAGTGGTTAGACTCCTTGATGGCAAGATTGCTGTAGATGAAGCTACTAACAGAGGGAAACCTTAATCCCATGCTGTACCTGAAATCCAATGATTTGCAGTTTGTCTTCCCGAGCGGAGTCGAGGGATAATGATTCTATGAAATCCGGTCAAGTTTATATCCTGGAATGTTCTGATTCGACATTATACACCGGTGTAACCAGCAATCTGGAAAATCGCTTGGCTCAACATCATGAAGGAAATTACCCAGGATACACACATTCGAGAAGACCGATAAGATTACTGTGGAATACGGATTTAATGGATATACAGGACGCAATTATCCTCGAAAAGCAGATAAAGAATTGGAGCCACTTCAAAAAGAGAGCACTGATTGAAGAGGATTGGGATATGCTTCATTTATTGGCTAAATGTAAAAACCATAGTCATCATAAGAATCTCTCCCTCGACGGAGTTTATACTGAGCGGAGCCGAAGTGCTCAGGAAGACGAGGTGAAAGTCAACACTAGCAATAAACAATTCCGAAGACTCCTCGTATGAAAAGTTTCTTCTGGGAAAACTTACGCATTGCGCTCTCCGAACTATGGAGCCACAAAACTCGGTCAATTCTTACCGGAACCGGTATCGTCATTGGAATCATCGCCGTATCCCTCATGTCCACATTGATCAACGGTGTAGATGGTCTATTTGAAGAGAGTATGAAATTCCTCGGACGCGGAAATCTGTATATCGAGAAATGGCCCTGGTTTGGGGATGAAGATTGGTGGACCTTGAGAAATCGACCTCGCATCGAGCTTGACATGGCGGATGAGATTAAGGAACGCTCAGAGTACGCCATGGTCGTTGCTGCGGAAAGAGGGCGATCTGCGAATCTTAGCTATAAAGATTTATCTGCTGAAAACATTTATATTCATGGCGTGACATCAAACTACCCAGAGGTATCAACTGTAGATGTCGAATTTGGCCGCTTTTTTACTGAATCTGAGGATCGAACCGGGGCACAAGTTGTGCTCCTGGGTTCTGAAGTGGCAAAGACCCTATTCCCACAGGGAAATCCTGTGGACAAAATGATTTTTGCTGGTTCAAAGCGGTTTAGGGTCATTGGTGTTCTGGCTGAAATGGGAAAATTCATGGGAGCCTTTTCAAATGATACCCAGGTTATCATTCCTCTCGCCACATTTAATAAAATTTTTCATGGTCCCTGGGGGCGCAGGAGTATCACCGTTAAGGTCCCGGAACACCTCGTGGAAGAAGCCAAAGAAGAACTACGAGGTGTTGTCCGGGTATTGCGTGGCCTCAAACCAGAAGAAAAAGACAATTTTGCCATCAATCAGCAAAATGCCTTTCGACAAACATACCAGGGTATCAAACTAGCCATCGGAGGAACGGGGATGATCATTACAGCCCTCTCCCTGCTGGTCGGCGGAATTGGAATTGCCAACATCATGTTCGTGTCAGTTAAAGAACGTACCCGAGAGATTGGCGTACGGAAAGCACTTGGTGCAACCCGTAGTCAAATTCAAGGACAGTTTCTTATTGAGGCCATGGTCATCACAGCTTCTGGTGGATTGGTGGGACTGATCATCTCTACTGTAATCAGCATGGCTATCAGTAAATTTTTATTCCCCGCGACCATGTCATTTGGCGTGGCCTTTATGGCCATTGCCCTCAGTGCTGCTGTGGGATTATTTGCCGGTCTGGCTCCTGCACGAAAAGGCGCAAAACTGGATCCCATCGAAGCCCTGAGATATGAATAGTCCAGTCCAATGATTTTAGTTGTTAATTACATGACTTCAGAATGTCATCCCGAGCGGAGTCGAGGGATATCGAACAGATGAGACAGGGGCAAGCATACATATTAGAATGTTCTGATGGCTCATTATACACTGGAATAACCAGCAATCTAGAAAATCGATTAGCCCAACACCAGGAAGGAAATTTCTGGGGCTACACTCATTCTAGACGACCCTTGATATTGCTTTGGAATACCGATTTCTTAGATATTCAAGATGCCATTCTACTCGAGAAACAAATTAAAAATTGGAGTAGAAAGAAAAAGAGAGCTCTGATCAATGAAGAATGGAATATTCTCCATTTGCTATCAGCGTGTAAAAACTCCAGTCACAGTAATAACATTTCCCTTTACTCCGCTCGGGATGACGAGGACAATTATCAATGTATGTAAGAACCACCCTAAAGACACTCAACGATGCCTTCTTCATGGCTCTGGAAGCTATTCGAGACAACTTGCTACGTTCTATACTTACCCTGCTGGGAATCGTTATTGGCGTGTTCGCCATTATCGCAGTGATGACTGCCATCCGTACCCTGGAATCATCAATCAACACCGGCCTAAACGTATTTGGCTCTGACGTAATTTTTGTCCAAAAATCACCTGTGATTCAGATGGGAGATCATAATAGCAGACGAAAATATTGGCGCCGTCCCAATATTACCTATGATATGGCGTTGGAATTAAGAGATCGCATGCTTGGTGCTGAATTTGTCAGTGCTCAGGATGGGACTGGAGGCAAGACCATTCGCTATAAAAAAGAGAAGACCAATCCCAATGTTGGTGTCCAGGGAGTTGACGAATTCGGTTTGGAAGCCTTGAATCACAAGCTTGACTATGGCAGAAATTTCATCCCTGAGGATATTGAATACAGTCGCCGGGTGGTTATTCTGGGCACGGATGTCATTCAAAAACTATTTCCCTTTCAGGATCCAATAAATCAGACAATTACTATCAACGGCATTGGTTTTGATGTGATCGGCACCCTACAGCGCAAAGGAGAGATGTTTGGCCAAAGCCAGGATAATTTCGTCATTGTCCCTATCACTGCCTATCTCAATTACTATGGGAGTCGCTGGACTTCCCTGGGCATTTCCATTAAAGCACCAGATGGTGAGAGCTTTGATTTGACAAAAGAAGAAGTCATCGATCAAATGCGTATTGTCCGCGGACTGGGACCTGTAGATGAGAACGACTTTGAAGTGACCTCAAATGATGCTCTTATAGATACATTTGGCTCCTTTACTGCAGGAATTAAGATGTTCGCCGGAGCTGTGAGTGTCATCGCCCTGGTGGTTGCAGGTATTGGCATCATGAATATCATGTTGGTTTCAGTAAGTGAGCGCATCAAGGAAATCGGTGTCCGTAAAGCCATTGGCGCCACGAGGAATAACATTCTCTTTCAATTCTTGCTGGAAGCTGTTTTTCTTTCGCTCATTGGTGGTGTAATTGGAGTATTGCTTGGTGTTGGTGTGGGCAATATGGTGACCCTGGTTATGAAAAATGTGGAACCTGTTATTCCCATAGATTGGGTATTTATTGGATTGGGGGTCTGTTCATTTATTGGGATCGTATTTGGCATCTACCCTGCTTATAAAGCCGCAGGCCTGGATCCAATTGAATCCCTGCGCCACGAATAGCACAAAAGACTATTTTAGACAAACAAACCAGTTGAATTATAAGGGGAAAATATGAGTAAAATTATAAAATTTGGAGAGGATGTTGAAGGATTTAACATCCCCGTGTTAAACGAACGCGAAATCAGGGCAACTGCCGGGATACTCTTTCTGGTCATGTTATTTTCAATTCAAGCTGCTGCAGGTGCAGGGAACTTTACGCCCCTGAAATATGCTGTTACTTTTTTCCTGACTGATATGTTGATTCGCGTTTTTATCACTCCGAAATACTCCCCTACCCTCATTGTCGGTAGATGGATTGTCAGAAATCAGACCCCTGAATATGTGGGTGCTCACCAGAAGAAATTCGCATGGTACATCGGGATTGCTATGGCACTTATTATGTTTGTCTTGATCGTCCTGGTTAACTCATACAGCCCGATCACAGGTCTTATCTGTTTTATTTGTCTCATCTTCCTATTCTTTGAATCAGCATTTGGTATTTGCCTGGGATGTAAGGTTTATCCCTGGATCTATAAGGAGAAAGCTCAATACTGTCCCGGAGAAATATGCGAGCTTAAGGATAGGCAAGAAATACAGAAGACCTCTAAGGTACAATGGTTAATTCTATTGGGCTTTGTACTCTACTGCATTTTGATAGTTGTATTGTTCAATGATTTTTATAGCAGACCAGCCTTTGATCTATTTGGTCTTGAGGGAGCGATGCATCAATAGTGTATCTTGATCCGATAGGATTAAAAAGCCCCTGCCAATTGGCAGGGGCTTTTCTTTCCAAACCTGTTTTCAGCGAGTGGAACGAGTCAAACAGGTTTAAGTGATTTGATATTGCCAATTGAAACCAGTTTGGCTACGCTGAAAACTGGTTTCGGAATATCAATATGCCTTGGCAAAAATCACCTGCTGAGAGCTCTTCTCTCCAGTGTAAACACACTTTCCAGCCTCTGTAGGTTGATCAAAGGGAATACACCGAATGGTTGCCTTGGTCTCGTTCTTGATTTTTTCCTCAACCTCAGCGGAGCCATTCCAATAGGCTTTGATAAAACCACCCTTCGTCTCCAGCGTATCTTTAAAATCATCCCAATTGTCCACTGTATGAGTATTGGCTTCACGGAAATTCAGAGCACGCTGAAATAATTCGGCCTGAACGATATCCTGTTGATCAGCAAGAAATTGCACAAGCTCAGGTAGCTTAATAAAGTGCTTCTCCCCAGAATGTCTGATCACAACCACGGCGTGTCCCTTTTCAATATCCTTGGGACCGAGTTCCACCCGCATGGGCACACCACACATCTCCCACTCGTTGAATTTGAAACCAGGTGAACTCTTCTCGTCATCATCCACATGGACACGAACTTCAGCCTGCTTTAAATCAGCAACAATTTCGTCAACCTTATCCATGACCAGCTCCCTGGTATCTTTCCTGAAGATTGGAATGATAACAACCTGATAGGGTGCCACCTTGGGAGGCAGAATTAATCCTTTGTCATCTCCATGAGACATTATCAGACCACCAACCAGACGGGTACTTACACCCCAGCTCGTGGCCCAAACTAATTCTTCCTTATTATCTTTGCTCTGAAAAGACACTTCAAAAGCCTTGGCGAAATTCTGACCAAGATTATGACTGGTACCAGCCTGTAATGCCTTGGTGTCACGCATCATAGCTTCAATGGAGTAGGTGCTGACTGCACCAGCAAACTTCTCAGATTCAGTTTTCAGTCCTGTGATAACAGGCATTGCCATATAGTCCTCGGCAAAACGACGATAAACCTCCAGCATCCTCAAGGTCTCTTCCTGAGATTCTTCAGGCGTGGCGTGAGCTGTATGCCCTTCTTGCCATAAGAACTCAGTTGTGCGTAGGAATAGGCGTGTACGCATTTCCCAGCGTACCACATTGGCCCACTGATTAATCAGCAGGGGCAGATCACGATAGGATGAAATCCATTTCTTATACATGTTCCAGATAATGGTCTCGGATGTGGGGCGCACCACCAGGGCTTCGTCCAGCTTCTTGCCGCCTGCATGTGTAACTACAGCAACTTCTGGAGCAAAGCCTTCAACATGCTCTGCTTCTTTCTGCAAGAAGTGCTCAGGAATAAACATGGGGAAATAGGCATTTACATGACCCGTGTCCTTAAACATTTGATTCAGGATGCCTTGAAAATTCTCCCAGATCGCATATCCATACGGTCGGATGACCATGGTTCCCTTAACAGGACCATAATCTGCCAGCTTGGCTTGTCTGACCACATCGGTATACCATTTTGAAAAATCTTCGCTCTGTTTTGTTACCCCTTTTGACACAACGGGCATCCTTTCTGTTTGAACCTGAACCGCTTATTCGGCACAGCGATGCAATCATAACATAAGTACCCCCATGACACAACGAAGAATAGATCAAAATTCAAACTCAGATCATCCAACTCGGAGTCACTCTAAATCCGTCATCTTGAGCCTGCCTATGCCGTAGCAGTTTCGTGCAGGCAGGCGGAGTCGAGAGATACAAATACTAATTATCAACATCAAAAGATCACCTCGAATTACCCCTTCTAACCTTTCCTGGACACGCTAATTATCCCACCTCTCGACTCCGCTCGAGGTGACGAGGCTATGACCATTATAGTGCAGGAGTGATCAAGCGCAAAATGGCGTATATCACCACTCGTCTTTGACAATCAAACCTTGTCTTAAACACTGGAAAACACTAGAATACATGCCATACAGCGGAGGCATTTTATCTTAAAACGCTTTACAATAATTCTTCTCTTGGGTACATGCCTCATTGCCTGGGGTAATCCTATACCTGATACGACGAAATTTGATCGGTCTGTCCATGGTCGACCTTTCGATCTTGAGGAATTCATTGGCACAACGGTCATCGACGATATCCTTAGTCCTCAAAATGGCACGCCTCAGTGGGTCAAGACAGAAGAGCTGAGCTCTGACACCCTCTATTATGGAATTGGAAAATCTACTGAATCCCAGGAAGCTGCAGACAATGATGCCCGTTTGAGTTTTGCTCAACATGTTGAAGTCAGTGTACAGAGTATTGCTACACAGCAAATTGAAGAGAACAAGGATCGACTGGATGAGAACTACAGTTACGAATCGCTGGTCTCCACCAATATGAACCTACGCAGTATTAAAATTACTAACAGGCATATTTCCACCGATTCTACCTTTTATAGCCTGATTAGTTATGGAAAGTCCACCTACCATCGCCTGGTAACTCAGGAGATTCAAATATCCCTGGAAGCAAATATTCGGCAACAAGAATTAGAACATCAGGCGACGGAAGCCCTCAGAGCAGATTCACTGCGACATAAAATTACCATGGACAGTCTGGCTTTAGGTAGGAAACAAGCTGTCATTGATTCCCTCGATCATATATTGAAAATGGAAGAAGCCCGCCTCAGACAGGATCAAGACAGGGTCAAGCTGATAAAAAGTCAGTCCGCAGCTTTTCTCAAAATCAAGCCACGCTATCAGTTGATCGATGTCCCCACAGCATCCACGCCAAGAACCTGGATCTACGTATCAGGTCGATGGAACCCCGATACTGAAGCTATTCGACAACTCAAAACCGGGATTTCCATCTGGTTAATCAGTGCAGAAGCCAATGTCTGGGCTACCGAATCGGTTATCGATCAAACAGATCTCATGCTCAAACTTCAACTACTCCCAGAGCGGGGTGAAGTCTATAAAGTCAGTCTCGCCTTTGGCTGGGTTGACTATCTCTCAGCATTCTCTCAGGCAAATCGAGCCCGATTACAAGAAAGTGGTGGTCACAAAAAACTAATCAGCATCGTAGAGGATGAGTTGAAAGATCCCTATGCACATGCCTCCTCATTTTTTGTTACAGGAACCGTGGGGATACCTCAGATGAACAATCATTTATCAATGTATCTGGACAAACGTCGGATTTCCCTGGCAAATATCTGGTACCCCTTCCCTAGAAACATGGGTGACGCCATAAGTATTATTAATCAATTGGATTATATCAGTTCAGAGTACTATCGGAATCGATTTGATGACAAAATCCAGTGGCAATTTGGAATTCGCATAATTGCCATCCCCGATCGCTTTGCCACTATGATCAGCTATGAGGACCATGAGGTTTGGATGCTGAATTTCGAATTTCAGTATTAAAGCACCAAATTCGTTCAACCGAATCTCTACTAACTTCCTTAGCATCGTACATCAACGCCAAGGTCTCGTATGCTGAAATTTATCGATTTTGTTAACATATTTCGTCTAATTCATTAACTTATAAACGTCACTAATTGAGATTGGACATGTTCTTTGTAGAGGTAGTTGAGATTATATAGTCAAACATCTCATTATTTTTTCCGAATTGGAAGGAGAGTGTATGATGAAAAGTCATTTTAATATCCCACCAAGTATCGAGAGACGCTTACAAATAAAGAATGACTTGAAGCAATCTCATGAAAAACAGAGAGATGTACTCAAACCATCTATCACTATCTCCAGAGAATATGGCTGTAAAGCTTACCCCCTAGCAAAACTGCTACAGGATCATCTAAATGAACATGTTATCGATTCTAATGAAGAATGGACAGTTCTCGATAGACTTCTTCTAGATAGAATTGCTATTGCATCAGGGTATTCAAAATCAGAACTGGAGCACATCACTAAAGTCAATCCTAACTATCAGGCATTGATCACAAATATTGCCGGATTTAAACATGCCGATTCATTTGAAGTATTTAAGTACATCAAAGCGATGCTTATCCATTTTGCTCAAATAGGAAATAGCATCATCATTGGTCGAGGAGGGGTTATAGTTACGCAGGATATGCCAAACATTCTGCATGTCAGACTCATTGCACCCATGGCATATCGGGCAAAAAATATCAGTCAGAGTTTGGGTCTGTCAATAGTAGAAGCAGAACGGCATATTAAGTCACGACAAAATGAAAGAGACGATTTTATCAATCATTTTACCCAAAGAGACACCAGCGATCCGACCCTATATCATTTGGTAATAAATAATGAAAAATGCACAACTGAGCAAATATCGAAGATCATCCTTGCACACTTGGAGAGTTTAGCGGCGGGATAGGGATAGCTCATACTCATCAACAGCTTCCTCCAAATTATCGACGAAAGTCAAATCTAGTCAAAGTTGAGCGCCAAATAGAATGATCGGACCTGCATTTAATGCATATCCTTCAAGAAAGCCCGCCGATTTGTAGCCCAGTTCAACAACGAGTTTAATTGGAGTTGATACATCTGGTAGACGATAATAAGTCCTGAAAGAGGCCGCTCCACCAATACCGCCACCCACGACTTCTTCAGCCCCACCCAACATTAACTCAGGTTGATTCCAGATATTCATTGACAGATCTATGGAAAAATCAGATTTAGCAAAAGGATTAGAGATAAACAGACCAAGACCACCCCAGCCATTATGAAATGTCTCGTCACCCTTGCTCAGCGTGATTCTATATAGCACTTCGTCGATTACTATATTGTTTCCAAGGTGTGTTTCAACACCAAAGGGAGTTAACCCAACATGAACACTTGGTAAATATTTTATTGAGCCAAACTTGAGCATGGGTAAGGCTGAAATCGGGTCACCATTCCATAGATATTTGATGAGGCCATTGTATAAGCTGAAAAATAACATAGGATCAAGAGCATTACGATTCACAGCACGCTTCAAATCATCCAGTGAGAATGGCAAATTCATAACATCTGCGTATCCATTGTACATGTTCAGAAGATTGATATATGCTTGAGGATCATTGTAGTTTTGTTGGGCGGGATACAGATCCTCAGAATCCTGTATATAGGTCAGAGATATTTGAAATGACCAAAAATATGTCAGTGCTTCACGATAATGCTGCTCACCCAGCACCATCCAGCGTTGACGCAAGGCGCTATTGAGCATTTGATGGGATTCCAGCCCACCCGTCCAAATGGCTATCTCTTCGTGCCTACTGATAATGCCGGGACCAATATTGGTGGATGCCTGGCCGCCTCCATCCCCATATGGAGGTGGAAGGTCATAACCATAATCAATGTTTGTGATGTCCAACTCTCGATATCGAGCACCATGACCGAAATATTCATGCAATAGCACAACTGTGAAATAATCCATGGGTACATCCAGCAGGATCAATTTGGATACTCGACCTGCAAGATTGATGGCTTTGCCTTTGAGCGATTGTTCATTCATCCACTGGATACCGACAAATCGATCCTCTAACAGAGCAAGGGTAGCATGTGCTGTAAGAATACTTTCGGAACCGGCTCGCATATTCAGTTGGGGGCTCAGCATAATACTGTGGGGAGCACTTGCGCCAACCTCACTGGATTCCATTGCAAGCAGACTGGTGGAATTCCAGACTACCATCACAATACACATCTTAAAGATGATATGCCTATACACCTAGAAATCCTCCTTTCTTTACACCACGATGATCAGCTATGAAGACGATGAGACCTGGACGCTGAATTTTGAAGTTTAGTATTGAGACATCACCTAATAACGGATCGTCAAGGTCAATCCTCGCCAAGCAGCAACCTATCCGATGGTAAGCTCTGGTAAAAACCGAGTCTTCTCCAACTATCTCTAAAAACTGCTTCATCTTTGCGAACACTCAACTTCTCAAATTCATTCCCATCATAAAACAGGACAAAGTCAAGATTGATTGATTCATGCTCTTGGTCGAACTGTTTTACCATGATATTCGCAGGGGTCATGACCCTACCGGCCACTTCAGTAGTAATAAAGGCTATGCCGCTGAAATTATTTCCAGGTTCTAATGACTTATATATGAGCTCTGAGCAGACCAGACTTGAGTCCGTGAGAAAATCAAAATTATAATCATATCCTCGACCAAAATATTGAAAGGCGTTATATATGGATTCTGCCTTATCCTCTTTTGAAAGTCTGGGTCTCAGAACGCCCAGCCCATCACAGCTCAAAGATGCTGTCAATGATTGGAATACAACGCCTCTACCAATTGCTTCCAACACGGTTTGCTTTCCTGGTGATTCGTTCTGTAGCATGTTGCTTGCATATGCCTCAGGGAAAGTCTTTTCTAATAATTCTTCAAAGGATCCGCTTGCTACCCCCTCAGCTTTTACCCAGGTTCTCACAGATTCAGTGTCGAAATATTCTACCCTTTCTAAAGAATCTCCAACATAGAAGGCAGCATGAGTCCAGTAGCCAGGAATACCAGCGTTGGTCATATACCATTCACGTCTCTGGAACAGAATATCACCAGGATTTAGATCGGTTTGAATCTTCATTATATCCTTAGAGGATATGAGGTTTTCACCTTCTCTAAATACGCGGATATGACCTACCCACTCTGCAAAATTCTTCTGGATTGGGAACCACCAGGAAAAGGATTGATTCTCAAGAACATCCCGAGCATGCCTGACACTCAATCTTACCCCATAATCTATACCCAGACTCGTATTGTAACCTTCCAGCATGGCTATTCTTGAATAATATGGATTTACATCAGGACGCTGATCTCGATAGATTATTTGCAGAGCGGCAAATTCAGCAGCCTGTTTTACGCTCAGAAAATGGGTTTTAAATTGAGTGTAGGTATTAGCCTCCAAACTGTACTCTGGATGTCCCTCGTTCAAAATGGTTTGAAGTGCCTCATTACGATCAACTATATGGATGAAATGAACGGCCCTGGAGCTTTGGACCAGGAAAGCCCAATAGTAGTTGATAAGACTCTCAAAATGGATATCCGTTTTTAGATTGGTGAAGAAACCATTGTGGGTATAACGGATCATCTCAAGATGTGCCATATAATCCAGGACGCTAGCCCAGACCATTATTAGATCAGCTTTAGCGACTCGGTCAAGCATTTGATATTGATCCACCTTATCGATACCAAATCGAGCACCATTACGCTCGAGATATGTGAGATTTGAATCTAACATGTTTTGATAGCGCTCTATTTCAACCTGGAAATCTGGTCCTTGAAATTGCATGTCTTGCGATGGAGGGACGGCACAAGAAATGGTAACTATGGCTCCAATCAGAATTACAAGCTTCCGTAGGACTGACAATTTTGATATTCTCCATTTCATAATTTCATTTGGTTGAGGAAAGTGAAAGCTTTTACACTTTATAAACACACTTAGCTCATCCAAAAAGAGCTAGTTCTTGGCCGGCAGCTTTTGCATGTCAGAAAGAATCTTCCGTTTCAGTTGTTCTGAAAGAGGTGGTTGCTGAATTCCAGACGGTTCAGCATTTGGATAAAAGGTTACTACTTCCCACCATGCTTCAGGATTATTTCCATTTTGATCTGAAATAAGAAATGAATGTGGTCCAAAGACAGTAATTGGACTACCATTTAATCTCATCTGGATATTGGCATCAGCGAATTCGTCTCGATCCAGGGTCCAACTATTCACCATCAATACGTAAGCACCCAGAATAGCACTTTCAGCGGTAAATGTTTCAGGTCCATAACCTTCCACATCATCAATATCAAGAAAACCTTCAGATGTGTTCATATTGCCATAAAAGCAATGTTCTCCAAGAGGGGTCCACAGATGCAAGTCCAAATCGGAGGTCGGTGTGTTCCATGCAAGGGTTACTTCAATATCTGGTGCTGGGAAGGTCCCAACACAAGTTATTAATTCACTGAGCCCTGTATTGCCTTCTGGACTGTTTGCCCTGACCTGTAAGGTGTTTTCCCCTGAGGTTATCGAGACAGCCTGGAGAAAGGATCCATCAGCCACGGAGATATCCTGATCATAATTATTTATAGATAAAATAGCGTGTTCACCAATATACGGTAACATCTCACCACTAGAATCCTGTAAGGTAATTGATCCAGAAATTGTAATAATGTTATCGGCAAATTGAGCTCCTTCCCCAGGATTTGAAATACTGACAATTGGGAGGGGGAATCCTGGCTCTTCGAGTACAACATCGATAAGGTGAGATTGATCAGTTTGATGCACTATGTGTGCAATGTATTCATTATACCCCGGTAAAAACAATCTGATCTGATGTGTTCTAGCTGTTAGGCTTGTGATCGTTGCCGGTGTTACCATGTTCACATTTGTACCGTCAATATATATCGAGGCGCCACTGGGATCCGAAATCAGATCCACAGAATTGGGCTCACCGGAACTTGTATGCTCTACCTGCATAGTGACACTAATTTCTGCCTCTCCGCCATTTGAGTTCAGATGCAATTGCCCCTGATAAGTACCTTCAACTAAATTCCCTCGATTCACGAGTGCCAATACTACATCTGTCTCTGTTTCTGTCTCACCATCATTTGGTTCGAGGTGCAACCAATTCTCATCACTGCTTATAAACCATTGAAGATTCCCATTGCCAGTATTCATTATATTGAAGGGAATTTCGGTAACGTTTGGAGGAAATTCCAAGTTTTGTTCACTCACCCACAGTACTGGTGTCGCTGAAACCGTCATGGTTACCGGAATTGTCTGGCTCCCAAATTCAGAATCAAACTCAACTTCACCTGCATAATCACCAATTTCCAGCTCATCTCGGATTACAGAAATTATAACTGTATCTGCTTCACTCACAGTGGATCCACTTATTGGATTAATTTCTATCCAGGAAGAGGTTTTGGAAAGACTCCAATCCAAAGTGTCAGAGCCATCATTCATGACAACTAATGATAATTCGTTCGACAAACTGCCAAACACCAGTGCTGATGGCGTTAAACTTGCGATGGGTTGAGGTGGAGAGATGATTGTGAGTGATAGCGTATCAGAGACACCAACATTGCCAGCTTCATCATATGCTATTCCGTACAACTGGTGTTCCTGGTCATCTGCATATTCAGTGGTTATCCATTCGAAAGTCCAGGGCAACGAATCGAGGACATCCAGAAGTGATTCGTCAAGAAAAATTTCTACTCTAACGACGGCTACATTGTCTTCGGCCAGAATAACCACAGACACGGTATCCAACACAAGACTACTATCCAGGGGGCTTATTATAGAAATAGTTGGAGATGTACTGTCTGATTCTTCACACTGAAACATCAAAATCATGGAAATACAGTACAATAATAGTCTGAATATCTTCAATATTTACCCCCTCGAATGAGCCATTGTCTTTTTATCGATACCGACCCAATAGGTTGACATTTCTGAGAATCTTTAAATCCTCACAAAAATCTTTTTAGAATACAGAACCCACAGGATAGCCAGCCAGAATGCGATATTGGTCAGTGCATAAAATAGCGAACCATTCAGTTCTCCTGCCAGCGGTACGAAAACACCACTATATAAGGCATGCTTGATAGAAATAATATCACCCTCAACATTGCTAGTTTTCACCATGTACATCAAGCGGCCAAGAATCCCTGATCCTACAAATACCACGAGAGCATTACTACCAAAAACAATAGCCGGTTTGATCCAGAAATCCATCTTTTTAACATCAATGAGATAAGAAGAGACAACAATCATCATGATGGCCAATCCATCCATGGTGATAACATACGATACTGTCCATAACTGCTTATTGATGGGTTCAATGAGGCTGAGGAGTGAGCCTGCAAAGAACAACATGATCCCGAGTACACTCAAGTTGCTGAGCTTATCCTGATGATCGATGGGTTTGCGCAAATATTCACCCAACCAGAAACCACTCATAAGTGTAGCAACTGCAGGCAGGGTCGACAATAATCCTTCTGGATCAAAGGGGACGCCTGTACCACCGTACAAGTGAGCTTTACCAAAAAGCAGGATGTCCATGTAACGGATAAAATTATCAGCCAGTTCAAAACTGCCAGCTCCCCATCCATCCACCAGTGGAACTCGCATAAAAAACTCATAAATGGCTATCAGAGCTCCCACTGCAAGTATTCTGGAAGAGGTTCTCGGGAAATAAAGGATGATCAATCCCCCAATGAGATAACTCAGACCGATCCTCTGTAAAACACCCCAGTATCGTAAGCTGAGAAAGCGTCGAAAAATATCCATAAATTCGAAATCAGAAGCCATCTGGGCATTGAGGGGAATATTGAAAGGGAAACCATTCAGAAAAAGACCCAAACCAATGATGATGGCACCCCTGGACCAAACTTTTTTCTTAAGGGCTGCCACATCAGCACCAGCCTCCATTCGCTTTCCAAAACTGAGGGCCATAGCCACACCAACGATAAAGAGAAAAAATGGAAAGACCAAATCCGTGGGTGTCCATCCATGCCACCGGGCATGTCGCAATGGTCCATATATATGTGACCAGCTTCCGGGATTATTGACCAGAATCATCAATCCGACGGTCAAACCTCGAAATACATCCAGAGAAATCATACGATCTTTCATGCAGGCTCCTTTATTTGATGAGTCTTATGATGATAACAAAATAGATGAGGAGAAGTTAATATGCACATGTGAATTAATCGGACCTTCAAATAGTTCAGTCAATTTAATGGGAATGGTTTAATATTTGCTCTGAGCAACCATGACTAATCCACATCAATTCTAAAATGATAGGATGATGGGCATACTTCACACTTGAAATTTGTATTGGGGAGTTGATATTTACCCTGTGTTAAACCAACAATCGAAACGGCAATTTACCCTAGCCTTTAAACATAGATCGGAGATGGTATCATGACTGGTATTGATACTGAACTATATCCGAAAGCGGAAACTCGACACAGTAAAAAGAGCAGCGCTTTCAAAAACGCAAAAAAAGCTTTACGGGACGAACGTATCAGTGGTCTTACTGGTGCCTTTTTAGCCATGTTTATCTGGGGACACCTGCTTGCAGAGTCTTCAATTATTTTTGGGAAAGAAACCTACAACATGGTTGCCAATTTTATGGAACATACCATTCCCATGGCTCAACCGGTTCTATTTGTTGTAACTATTGCTTTTTTCGTTCACTTCATCTGGGCGAGTCGTAAAATTCCAGGTAAGCTACGTGATAGAAAAAGAATGTTGGAATTGGGTGAGAAACTACAGCAATCCAGCAAGGGGTGGCAACAAGATCCGAAATCAGACATCAAATTAAGATCACATTTTGAGACCTCCTTGTGGATTACACAAGTTCGAACGGGGATGATCGTTTTAGCTGCTGGCTCTTTCCATTTAGTTTTGGTTACCTGGAACCTGTTTTCAGATATGGGCTATGTTGGACAAGCTATCGGTTATACCGCGGATCTTACGGTCTCTCGCATGAGCAGTGGTCTATGGATTCTGTACTCCGTACTCATGGTATCTGTGGTGGCACACATGGCAATTGGTGTCTATCGTCTCCTGGTTAAGTGGTTAGCAGATACCTGGTTTGTTCGCAATTACGCCAAAGCATTTTTCTATTTACTTTTCACCTTTTATATCGTGCTGGGTACCATCACAATTCTTAGTGCAACCGGCGTATGGGAAGGACTACTCACATGAGAACCTTAATTAGTGATGTTCTGATCATTGGTGCCGGTCTGGCCGGAGAACGGGCCGCCATTGCCAGCGCGCAAGCGGGTTTGGATGTAACCATGCTTTCCCTGGTTCCCCCACGAAGAAGTCATTCTGCTGCTGCCCAGGGTGGTATGCAAGCTTCACTAGGCAACTCCGTAAAAGGAAAAGGTGATAATCCCACGGTTCATTGGTTAGATACTGTCAAAGGATCTGACTGGGGAGCCGATCAGGAAGTTGCCCGCATATTTGCAGACAATGCCCCCATCGCCATGCGCGAAATGGCGCATTTTGGTGTTCCCTGGAACCGCGTCGAGGGTGGTCCCCGTGATGTATATATCAAGGGCAAGAAAACCACTATCGTTGAAGATGATGCAAATGAAGGTCTCATTACCGCCCGTGATTTTGGTGGTACGGCGAAATGGCGGACCTGCTATACTGCTGACGGAACAGGACATACTGTACTTTATGCCATGGATAATCTGGCTGTTCAGCTAGACATCACCATCCACGATCGCATGGAAGCCTTAAGTCTCATTCACGACGATGGCGTGTGTATTGGAGCCATTGTGCGCTCATTGAGAGATGGTGAGATTCTCGCCTACCTGGCCAAGGCCACAGCTATCGCAACTGGTGGATATGGTCGACTCTACGGTGAATCAACCAATGCTATTATCAATGAGGGAACTGGATCCTGGCTGGCACTCCAGACTGGATTGGTCCCGCTCGGCAATATGGAAGCCGTTCAGTTTCACCCCACTGGCATTGTACCCACGGATATTCTGGTTACAGAAGGTTGTCGTGGTGATGGTGGACTCCTCTTGGATGTCGATGAATATAGATTCATGCCTGAATATGAACCTGAAAAGCAAGAATTAGCCTCACGTGATGTGGTTTCCCGAAGAATGAAACAACACATTTTAAAGGGCAAGGGTGTTCAATCATCCTATGGTGAACACCTCTGGCTCGACCTACGTCATCTCGGTGAAGAGCACCTGACTACCAAACTTCGCGAAGTCTATGACATCTGTATGTTTTTCATTGGTGTGAACCCCATTAAAGAACTCATTCCTGTACGTCCCACCCAGCACTATTCCATGGGTGGTATTCGTGTAAACAAAGATGGTCATGCCTATGGTATGAAGGGTCTATTTGCACTGGGTGAAGTTGCCTGCTGGGATATGCATGGATTCAACCGACTGGGTGGTAACTCACTGGCTGAAACCGTGGTGGCAGGTATGGTTGTTGGCAATAAGATAGCAGACTATGCCAAATCCGCTGAACTGAATGCCAATGTCTCTCTCGCCGAGAAATTCGGTAAGGAGCAAACTGATCTTATTCAGCATCTTCTGACCAACTCAGGGACTGAGGATGTATATGCCCTCCGTGATGAAATAGCTGAATTGCTGAAGGATCATGTTCACATTTTCAGAACAGGGGAAGGTCTTGAAAAGGCTGTCACCGGTCTTAAAGAAATTCTAGGTCGTCTGAAGAATGTGAGAGTTAAAGCACAAGCCCCAGGTATGAATCCTGAACTCTCCCAGGCACTTCGGATTGAAGGTATGGCAAAACAGGCCTATATCATCGCCAAGGGAGCACTCCTCAGGACTGAATCTCGAGGTGCTCACACGCGTGAAGATTATCCAGCCAGAGACGACAAAAACTGGTTGAATAGAACACTGGCATCCTGGAATATTGGCGCCGATGAACCTGAATTTAAATATGAACCAGTTGGTCCTCTCGATCTACCCCCAGGTGATCGTGGGTATGGTGGTGGTCAGATGATCGATATGGATCTCAGTCTTGAAGAATACAACGCCAAGGTCGATGCCGAGCAAAAAGCGCTTGGAAAACATACAACAAGTGAACCTATTGGAATTAGCCTTCCTAAAGAAGCCTGGCGTGAAGAATCACCCTATAAGGATGCAAA
>JABMQQ010000025.1 GCA_013202495.1 Fidelibacterota bacterium
TCTCGTCTGAAAAAGATAGGCCTTGAAGTGTAGTTTCGGGTGGAAGTGGGTTTTGCCAGAACCAACCCATCTCCGCATTTAAAGCAGGTAGCGAAATAAATATTACAACTGCTGCCAATACCGTTTTTGTTTGTAGGTGTTTCATAAAAACCCCTTATAATTGAACTTTGGAAATATTTCTGCTCTGAGAATCTGTGGGTATACGTGCGGTCCGAGGGTGATTTTGGAATGTATATAATGTAATGCACCTATTGTCTACTGGCAAGCACCCCCACGATTCTACCATAAAACGAGCAATATTTGGGTTTGATTATCAACTATGGGACATATCCTTGTACTGAGAGAACATTTGAGTGATTTTGTCCGTATTTGCATAGGGGTGTTAATTCTGTAAATTTTCCCACGCCTCAACGATTGCTTTAGGAACCGGATAGTTGAGGAATTTCTCACTGTCTTCCAGATCGTTGGCTTTTCCCAGGACTTGTTTGTAGGCAGTTTCAAGAAAGGATTTGTCTTCTATCAGTTCAAAGATACGAAGGTTAAGCCCACACTCTAAATTCTCGGTTTCTTTGATAAGCGAATAGATTTCTTTGGGGTCAAATTCCTTGCCTATCTGTTTGTATGATAGGAAGAGGTAGAGGGTAACATTAAATACTAATTCTCCTTGTCCAAGATCAAGTCCTTTTTGTAGGGTAAGTGACCTTTCCAAACTCTCAATCGTTTTTTTGTAGTCCCTTTTTTCGTAGTAAACAATTCCAATGTTATAGAGCGAAGTTGCTATCCCTCGTTTATCACTAAGCTCCTTAAATGCCACAAGTGAGCGATTGTGGTAATCCAAAGACTTATCATAGTCACCTTTATCGTAATAACTACTCCCGATGTTCATAAGTGAGGATGTTATCCCACGTTTATCGCCGAGTTCCTCTTTTATCTCAAGTGAGCGAATGAAATTGTCCAAAGACTTATCATAGTCACCTTTTCTTTCATAAATCATCCCAATGCTGTTCAGCGACCCGCCTATCCAGCGTTTATCGCTAAGCTCTTTACATATTTCATGTGAATGAGTGAAATTGTCCAATGCCTTATTGTAGTCACCTTTTCTGTCGTAAATAATCCCGATACTATTCAGCGAGGTAGCTATCCCCTGTTTATCACCAAGCTCTTTACAAATCTCGAGTGAGCGTGTGTGGTAATCCATAGACTTATCATAGTCACCTTTTCTTTCGTAAATAAGTCCGATATTATAGAGTGACATTCCAATCCCGTGTTTATCATTAAGCTTTTTTCTTATCTTAAATGAGCGGGAATAATAATCCATAGCCTCATCATTTTTTCCTTTATCAAAGTAAATAAGCCCGATGTTATTTAGCGAAGCTCCTGTTATTTGATCATCACCAAGCACCTTTGCTCGTTTTGCTGCTTTTTCATAGAAACTCATGGCTTTATCATAATCACCTGTTTCATGATACGATATTCCCAAACCCAATTTTGCGTGAAGCAGTGTATCATCCAATTCGATGGCCTTTTGAAAGAGTCCCCGCGCAATCTCCGTATCCTCAATATTTTGACGTTTTGCATATTTATATTTGGCCTTGAGATAATACTCATAAGCATCAGTATTCGTTTGGATAGCATCTTTTTTCTTACCGTCAATTACACCCGTATTAAGCAGTCTGAGTAAACTTTCGGCAATTTTGTCTTTGATTAATGGGAGTTCTTCCCACCGATCCTGCCAGTTGTCAGCCCAAATGAGAGTATTGTCTTTTGTATCAACCATTTCAATGGTTAGCCGGAACATATTCTCATGTTTCCAGAGTATTCCACTCAGGACATATCTGACATTCAGCTTGAGAGCAGTTTCTGTAGATGACAATGTTTCTAAATCAAGGGCGTCAATATCCTTCATGCTGGTAACTCTAATCTTCCCTGCTTTCGACAAGTCCGAGATCAGGTCAGTTGTGATACCATAGGCATAGAAAGCATCTTCCTCTTTACCCTTATTCTCAAGTGGCAATACAGCAACAGAAGGCACCTCCTCATCTGAGTGAGGCTTTACCTTGTTTTCTTCATATTCTTTTAGATCGGGTTGTATGAGCTTCTCAGCTTTCAGAGCAAATACATCAATCAGACGTCCAACCCCCTTTAATTGCTGCAAACCAAGGGAAACACCATCAAACCCATTCTTATCCAGCAGTTCATCAAAGACTGACTTGGATACACAGACCCCACCAACTGGGGCGATGCTTTCCAACCTTGCAGCAACGTTCACTACATCACCAAACACATCCCTTCTTTCAAAAAGCACTTGGCCACTATGGACACCTATCCTGATGTTCAACTCAGAATCATCATAGGTAGACTGTTGGAGTTTCACGGCACAGGTTGCAGCATCTAATGAAGAATTGAAGTATGACAGAGTTCCATCCCCGATCTCTTTAACGAAAGTTCCACGGTTCTCCTTTATGAGGGGTTTCAGAATTGAGCGTTGCTTATGGAGCATCATAAGGGCAGATTTTTCATCCACAGACATGGCTTTAGTATAGCCAGCAATATCCGTGAACATGATAGCAGTCAGTTTGCGTAGTGGTGTTGAGGTGGTTTGATGCATTGCTCCCCCTCCATTTAAGATTTTAATCAGCTCTGAGAATCAGATTATTTCATATACATCATCTTGATCGTCTTACTGTAATCACCCGCTTCTAATCGGCAGAAATACACCCCCGTACTCACTTGATTACCTTGCTGATCCATACCATTCCATTGCACATCATAATTTCCGGGAGAATTAACCTCATCGTAGAGGGTCTTGACTGCTTGGCCACGAATGTTGAAAACAGTCAATTTGACTCTTGTTTGTTTCGACAATTCATATTCAATAGTCGTGGAGGGATTGAAAGGATTGGGATAATTCTGAGAAAGAATTTGCGTGTGGGGCAATTTAGTAATATTCTCATCAACTACTGATACTGGAGTAATTATTTCTGCATATTCAAGACTATTTAAAGAGGACAGATTACTTGAAACCTGATTACCTCCAAAGATATACAA
>JABMQQ010000026.1 GCA_013202495.1 Fidelibacterota bacterium
GAATTGAAATGAAGAAGGATATCTTTATAAACCAAACAAATAAGGAAACACGGATTGCCATACATGAGCATGACGTACTGGTTGAACTTTATGTGGAAAAACCTGAAAACATTAGGATTGTTGGCAATATCTATAAGGGTGTTGTCGAGAATGTTTTGCCTGGAATGCAGGCCGCTTTTGTTGATATCGGTATTGGAGCCAATGCGTTTTTACCCTTTTCAGAAGTAGAAGGTGAATCCTTTCTCCTGGATCAGGATGACGACGATGATGATGATGCCAAACCAAAACGCAGTAACCGCGGTCGATCAAGAAACCAGAGCCATCGCCACGATCACAGAAGACCCAACGCGCCAAAACTAAAGACTGGACAACAGATTCTTGTCCAGGTCATCAAAGAACCATATATGGGTAAAGGCGCCCGAGTTACTACCAACATATCTTTGCCAGGTCGCTTCCTGGTCCTGGTACCCAATTCAAATTCAATCGGTATCTCTCGCAAAATATATAATAATTTTGAACGTCGTCGCCTACGTCGCAGCTGTCAGGAAATGAAACCTGAAGGATTTGGTCTAATTGCCAGAACCGTTACTGAAGGCAAAGATGATGAGGCTCTGGGTGCCGATTTAAACAACCTCATGGACTCCTACAAGCGCATGGAGAAGGTGGTAAAAAGTAAACCGGGTCCAGTGCTAGTCTATAAAGACATGGAGACGGTTTCAAGTCTCATTCGAGATCTTTTCACCAATGATGTCCAAAGGGTCGTCGCAGATAATAAGGGTATGTACAAACAGATCAGCAGCTATCTCAAAGGTGCAGCTCCACAATTGCTGGATCGTCTCATTCATTATAATAAAAAATTACCCCTGTTTGATGCCTACAATGTCCAGAAGGGTATTGATGTATCCATGGCTCGGAAAGTGGGTATGAAGAGTGGTGCCTCAATTGTCATTGAACAAACCGAAGCTCTGGTGTCCATCGATGTAAACTCAGGAAAATTTATTGGTCGCAAGGATCATGAAGCCAATGCGGTGAAAATCAATCTGGAAGCTGCCCGTGCGATTGCCCAGCAATTACGACTGCGAGATTTGGGCGGTTTGATTGTCATTGACTTTATTGACATGTCCCGCGAAGACAATAAGAAGAAAGTTTATTACGAACTCCGTCGAGAGCTGCGCAAAGATAGGGCTAAGGTTGCAGTAAGCTACATTTCCGATTTTGGTCTTCTGGAAATGACCCGTCAACGCATTCGTCTCAGCCTACTGCTCTCAGCAACTGAGGAATGTCCAGTGTGTAAAGGACGCGGTCGTATCATGTCTAAAGCGGCCCTTACCACACAAATCGAAGGTTGGTTCCGCCGTTTTCATTCTAAAAAGCGTGAATTCAGACTTCAACTTGTTGTCAACCCAGAACTGGCAAAATTTTTAAGATCTGGTCGTAAAAATGTGGTGCGTTCAATTCAGTGGCAGCATTTTATCAAAGTTGAAATTATCGAGGATGAATCCAAAAATATGGATGAATTCCGGGTCATCAGTAAGAAACAAGGTAAGGACATCACTGACGATTATTGATGTCGTTCTGAGGAGGTTGTATGAGTAAAGCTGAGAAACTGGCAAAAGAGATTTTTAGTGATCAGGATTTGCAGGATGTATCTGCTGCCATAAATACATTTGAAGGTCGTACGAGTGGTGAGATTGTCATAAGTTTCAATACCACCTCCCACAATCAACCCTACAAAACTGCCAAGCGAATATTCGAAAAAGCTAAACTTCATGAGACCAAAGAGCGCAATGCGACTTTGATAGTTCTTTTTCTCTCTGAACATAAATTTGCTGTGTATGGCGATGTGGGTATTCACGAAAAGGTCCCCACAGATTTCTGGGAAGCAACTGTGGATGAGATGAGAACTCTATTTGCCCAGGGCAACATGCGTGAAGGTTTGTTGGCGGGGATCCAAAAGCTGGGTGAAAATCTCGCCAAATATTTCCCTGTTTCTGAAGATGATGTCAACGAATTAAGCGATGATATTAAATTTGGTGATAGTGATGAGTGAGGCCTGTAATCTTACCCACGTTTTTAAGCGTGATGGAACCTATGTTCCCTATTCCCGCAAACGTATCAGCAATGCTATTTATCGAGCAGCCGTTGCTGTAGGTGGACGTGACAAAGACAAGACTGATGAACTCTCTTTGAAAATTGAGGGTATTATCTGTAAAAACTATTCTGTGGAACATCCTCCCATGGTGGAGCAGATTCAGGATATTGTCGAGAAGGTCCTCATTGAAGAGGGTCATGCGTCAGTAGCCAAACATTTCATTGTATATCGTGCAACCCAGAATGAAAAACGTAAAGCCAAGCTTAGCAAAAGCACCGTTCATACTGGGAATATTCCCTATCAAAAGATTTATGAGGTATTGGTCTGGGCTTCGGACCATGATCTCAATTCCGTCGAGAAATTGAACCAACGTATCGCCAGGGGTGAATTTGCTCAGATATGTCTGGAATCGGATGAGGCTTACGAATACGATGTTCAGGCAGCTGCAGAACTTATCACAGAACGTGATGGGGATACTCGGATCGTTGTCGTCGCAGGTCCATCCTCATCAGGAAAAACCACCACCACTCGCAAGCTGGCTCATTACCTGTCAAAAAAAGGCATGGGTCTGGTTGAGCTGAATGTTGACCACTACTTTTTTGACCTGGCAATGCATCCTGTTGATGAATTTGGTGATCATGATTTCGAGACACCCCAAGCTTTAGATCTGGCACTCATCAACAAGCATATCAAACAATTGCTGGCCGGTGAAGAAGTAATGACGCCGTCATATGATTTCAAGACGGGTACGAGAATTTTGGAACAGATTCCCATGAAGATCAAGCCCACGGATGTGATCCTCATCGATAGTCTCCACGGACTCTACGGTGACATGCTCAATGGCATCGATGAGAGCACAGTCTTCAAAGTATATATTGAGACCTTGCTACAGATGAAGGGGGTCAACGGAAAATTTATTCGTTGGACCGATTTGAGACTCATGCGACGCATGATTCGAGATGAACAGCATCGTGCTTATGATCCACGACAAACATTGACACACTGGCATTACGTCCGCAATGCAGAACTGCGAAACATCCTACCTTATATCAAGACTGCTGACTATGTCATCAATGGAGCGGTTCCCTACGAATTGCCAGTAATGCGAAATCGGCTGCTGGAGCATTTCAAGGAGTGGGAACAGGACTATAAGGATGATCCCCGTCGTGTAGATGCCTATCTGAGAGCAAAAAGGGTGCGGGAAATGCTTGAGTCTGTCACTCCAGTTACAGATGAATCGCCCATCCCTGAAACCTCACATTTTCGAGAGTTTATTGGCGGTAGCATTTACGATGTGCATTAGGATAAATCCCTGATAATCCGTCAGCTCGTTTTGATTTTGAGTTTATAGACACGCATAAAAAGGGGGCTTGAATATAGAGGGAAGCAATGAACCTTTTATTACGAGTGATCTTATTGATGTTCTGCATCCAAAAACTGCTTCCTCAAACTCCGTTTGAATCCCTTTTATCAACGCTTGATACGGTTTCCAGCCCCGCCAATAAACAATCACATATTGATAGTTTCATGACACAAGCCCGTCTAGGTAGCATACCCATTATTAACGATTCTATCGTGACATTTATACACCTGACGAATGAGGAGAACGTTGCTATCGGGGGTGATTTCAATAACTGGGCGGCAAGTTTTAAAAGACCTATTAATCATGTTGACAGCACAAATTTATGGTATCACCAGCAAGTGTTTGAGCCAAATGCCCGCTTTGACTATGCCTTTTTTATCGATAGTGAATTCGTCAGGGATCGAGAAAACCCTCGCTCTGCAACCGGATACATTAGCGCTGCTTCTGAACTAGCCATGCCTGACTATGAACACCCCTGGGAAATTGAATTTAATGAATCTGTGCCTGAGGGTCATCTGGAAACTGCTCTCCTTGAATATTTTGCCAATGATATAGATAAAGCCTACCGAGTAAATACATATTTACCCCCTGGTTATGATTCATTAAAGGAAGGTGGTTATCCAGTCGTCTATTTTCAGGATGGAAGTGGATACTTAAGCCAAAGTGGAGCGAGAGCAAAAAACATCATCAATAACCTTATTTTCTATCAAGAAATTGAACCATTAATCTCAGTTTATGTGAATCCGCATAATCGTGGTCTAGAATATTTAATGGGTCAGAAAGACACATACGCAGAATTTTTTGCCAGACATCTTACGGCTCATATTGATAGCATGTACAATACGATTGAGAGTCCTGAAGGTCGTCTGGTTGTGGGACCTTCGTATGGAGGTAATATTAGCGCATATATCGCCTACCAGTACTCAGCCATATTTGGAAACTGTGGCTTGAATTCGGCAGCATTTCGTCCTTCCTATGATGTTTTCAGGCTATTGGCGGATGGTCCGCCCAAAAACGTAGACTTTTATGCCATCTGGGGAACTTACGAACACCCTATACATCTCGATCTACGGGCTCTGAGAGATATACTGCTGGATAAAGGCTATACCTTTAATTGGGCTGAATATCCCGAGGGGCATAATTGGGGATTCTGGCGTGCCAGGGTTGATGATATCTTAAAATATTTCTATCCGTATATTGAGGATGAACCTGTGATTCCACAGAAATTCGCATTAAGACAGAATTATCCAAACCCATTTAATCCGATTACAAAAATTAGTTATGACCTTAAGCAGGCGGGTAGCGTAAGTCTGAAAATTTATGATGTCTTGGGTCGAGAAATAATCACGCTGATTGAGAATCATCAAAACTCAGGTTCATATCAGATTACATTTAGTGCAGGTGATCTAGCCAGCGGCGTATATTTTTATCGGCTTGACACAGAGTACTATTCTGGTGTTCGTAAAATGCTTTTACTTAAATGATGGCTCAAGTATGAATTTCTTAAAAAAATGGTTTTTCCGCTGGTCGTTTATAGATATTCCTGTATTCGGTATTGGTCTGGCATTGATGATATACTATTTCAATGGTCTGGAGGGGGCAAAATCAGAAGCCGTCTTTATGGAATCTATTGTCCCCAATATTGGAACAGAGTTATTGGGAGTCTGGTTAAGTGTGAGAATCATTGAATCAGTCTTGCGCGGTAGGCAGAAACGAAGCCGTCTGCGAGCTCAACTCATTGATAACATGAATTATTTGGTGACCCTGATCAGAGGAATTGCACCTCATTTTGAGCAGCAGACTATTGATCATCTGAGTTCGGAGCTGAAGTGGTTTGAGGAGATGAAAGATTATCGGATCAGCGGAACCTCGGAGCAGACCATCGAATTAATCAATGAAGTAACCAGAAAATACGCCCAGGCTGCCAATGAAGCCTCGAAGATCAACCCCCTGCGAGATGAAATCAATGATCTCTTTCTGTTTAACCCCCTCATGCTTGAAAATCCCCTGATTAAAGAACTTCATGATATTTATCGCAGGCAGAATTATACCCGAATTATTGTTAAGCGTATTGATAGTAGAATTAAAAGATACAGAGAAAAGATGGCTGACCTTGACTTGTCTAGTGAGCTTCGAAAGGAAGAGGAAACCATCCTGAAGATTGAGGAATATTCAGCAATTCTAAAAGTTTACATCGCCATCACACTCGATGCGGAAGCTGCTGTGGTTGAAGCCCGCGCTGCGGTCTTAAATCGGGAATATAATTTCTAGATAAATCCTACCTCATCATGAAAAGAAATTGATCGCAGAATTTAATTTTGTAGGTTCTCTGAATAATTATGAATGACCAGCATCACTTTTACTATAGAAAACAATTCCGCTGGATAGTACCCTATATAAATAGAGCCAAACAGGTGTCATTTCCTGGTTTCGATCGGGTTCCAGTATTCAATGTACTTTTATTTTTCTTTAGAGGCATTCGTGATGGCCGGGTGATTTCAAGAGCGGAGGCTGTCTCCTTCAATCTGGTTTTAGCTGTTTTTCCAGCCATTCTCTTTCTCTTCACCCTCATACCTTTGATCCCCATCGATAACTTTCAAAGTGATCTGCTCCTGATGATTCAATCTCTTTTACCAGCCAGTACCTATGTCGTGGTTCAGAGAATCATTGAGGATATTATCACCATCAAGCATGGTGGATTATTGTCATTTGGTTTCGCCTTTGCCATGGTCTTTTCAACCAACGGTATTGTTGCTCTCATAGATGCCTTTAACGTGTCGATCCATGTTGAGGAAAGTCGAACTTGGCTGATGCAGCGAGCCGTAGCCTTAGTACTGGTGGTTTCTCTCTTCTCCCTGGTAACCATAGGTGTTTCTCTCATGACGATCACCCACAGACTCATGGATTTCCTGGTCCTCAAAGAACTCATGATACAAGGCTGGTTCTATTACCTGGTCAATATCGGTAAATGGGTTGTTATCCTGGGTGTTTTCTATTTTGCCTACTCCTTTCTTTATTACTGGGGCCCTTCAAAAAAAAGTCAATACAGATTCATCTCAGCCGGGGCAAGTCTGGCAACGGCCCTGTCAATTTTGATTACCACCGGTTTTGGTTTCTATATTGATCATTTCAGTCGCTACAACGCACTCTATGGATCCATAGGAACCCTGCCCATTATCATGTTGATGATCTTTTGCTATGCGCTTGCCATCATTATTGGTTTTGAGCTAAATATCGGAATTGTAGCCGCTCGTAAGCTCCACGTTACAGAAATAAAGAGCTAACCACCCCTGGACATTGAGGTGTCATCCTGCCTGCCAAGTCGAAGCTGTGAGGCGTAGACTGGAGGTTCTCGAAGGACGAAAATTCCACCATGTGATATCAACCTCCGGTTGCGACCCCTCGATAAACTCAGGATAGGCAGGCACAACCATCGAAAAGTCAAAAGCTTGACTAACAAATCATTTTTGAAGTCTGGATTCTGCCTAGATTATCAGCATGAATATTAATATTAAAATTCTACTGCTTCTTCCACTGCTTCTGACTGCCAATGATCTTGATTTGCTCTACGATGACAGCCAGGTTGCCATCATAGAAATAAATATGGACCCTGAAGGTCTCATTTGGATGTATGACCATGTGCAGAGCGACTCTATGCACCTTTCAACCATCCATTTCAGCAACGCCTTTATTGATGAAACCATCGAAAATGTTGGATTTCGCCTCAGGGGCAATACCTCAAGAAATGCCCAGAAAAAATCATTCAAGATTTCCTTCAATACGTTTGAACCAGGACGAAAATTTTATGATGTGGAAAAACTGAATCTGAATGGGGAACACAATGATCCCTCCATTATTCGCAGCAAAATAGCCTGGGATCATTATCAAAAGAATGGTATGGCCACCACCAGAGCTGCCCACTGTGCCGTGTACATCAATGATGTCTATTATGGTCTCTACATTTCAATAGAGCATATCGATGAGGAATTTCTGAAAAATCATTTTGAAGATGATACCGGAAATCTGTGGAAGTGTCTCTGGCCGGCAGATCTCACTTATAGAGGACCCAACGCCAGTGATTATCATCCCTATCAGGATGACACTCGTCCTTACGAATTAAAAACCAATGAAGACCTATATGATTATAGTAAGCTAGCCAGATTGATCACCATTCTTCACGATACCCCCCCTGAGCTATTACCAGATTCGTTGGAGCAAGTCCTGGTGGTTCCAGATGTCTTGAAATATGCCGCTATGAATGTCCTCATGGGGAATTGGGATGATTACTGGTTTCTGAGAAACAATTACTATCTGTATCATGATCCCAGCCTGGATCGGATTCGATTTATTCCCTATGACTATGACAATAGTTTCGGTATTGATTGGTTCAATGTTGATTGGACTCAGGTGAATCCCTATAGCTTTATGACCATCGAAGAGTCTCAAGGCAATAGTCCAGGGTCTCGACCACTCATGGAAGAAATCATGGGCAATACCCAGTATCGAAATTTATACACACATATTCTCGAGTATTATCAGGACAATATCACCGACCTAAGTCTGTGGGAATTACATCTGGATAGTCTGAAGGCAATAATTGCTCCCTGGGCGGAGTTTGATACCTACAGAACGCTGGACTATGGTTTTAATATCTCAGATTTTCACCAATCCTATTCATCCAACCCTTACAATAACCAGCATGTCAAAAAGGGACTCAAACAGTTTATTAATGAACGTCATGCTTCCCTTGAAAACCAACTTGTGTATGAACCCGCTCCTCCAATTATTTATGATCTTCACTATTGGCCCCTCATACCTGGACCTGATGACAGTATTTATGTTAGCGTGGCAGCATTCAGCAATGTGGGTCTGGATAGTTTAACCATTGCCTATCATCCTGGAGTATTGACGGTCGTGATGTCTTACCCAATGCATTTTGCACCTCTTGAAAACCCACAATCCATCGAAGCGTCAGATCGATGGTTAGGCGTTATTCCTCCCATGGGTGAAATGGGTCATGGCCGGTTTCAGGTTGGTGCTGTGGATATGAATGGTCAAAGCATGCTCTATCCCCGTAGTGACTATAAATACATTCAAGTACCGGGAACCTCACTCAATCCCTTGCGCATCAATGAATTTCTGGCAGACAATGTGACAACAAATCCTGATGCAAATGGAGAATATGATGATTGGCTAGAAATTTTTAATCCTAGTCCCTCACCCATCTATTTAGGTGGTATGTATCTCACTGATGATCCCTCCAACCTTACGAAATGGATGTTCCCCTTTGGTGGGGTAGTATTGGGGTCTGGAGGGCATTTACTGGTTTGGTGTGACGAGGATCAGGAACAGGCAGACCTGCATTGCAATTTCAAGTTGAGCAGGAGTGGGGAGTTCATTGCCCTGGTTGATACCGACGGACTGACCATAGTTGATGCGCTGAATTTTGGAGCCCAACAACAGGACATTTCATATGGGAGATCACCAGATGGGGGAGATCAATGGGCATCTTTTGATACCCCAAGTCCGGGATCTACCAATAGTACCAGCGACACTGATGTAAGCAGGGTGTTGCCAGGAGATTTTTATCTGAATAATTATCCCAATCCCTTTAATGCAGGAACCACAATTAGATACCAACTTTCAGAAAAGGGTCCAGTCAATTTGAACATCATAAGTCTCAGGGGTGGTGAAGTTAAATCGCTTCATCAGGGATTACAAAATAGTGGTGAATATTCCATTCAATGGGATGGTCTCGATCAAACAGGAAGCAATCTTCCAGCAGGGATCTATTTTGTGAACCTGGAGCAGAGAAACTTCACTACGACACACAAAATTTTGCTTTTAAAATAATCAGTTCTGATATCCATACTCTTATGGATTCTATTAGGGCAATAATTAGGCAAAACTGATTGCAGCGTTTTTCAGAGAGGAATCATGAGCATATATTTGAAAATGGCGCTAGCCTTGGTATTGGTTCCGATCATGACAATCAGGGGGCAAAATCTTATGACAGACAAAAATAGCTATGATATTCTCATTAAGAATGGAACCATCATTGATGGTACTGGCAATCCTGGTTTCCGAGCTGATATACTTGTTATTGGAGAGCAGATTATTCTCATCAAAGATGTGGATCCACACTCAATTACAGCAAAAACAACCATAGATGCGACCAACATGGTCGTGACTCCAGGCTTTATCGATAATCATGCCCATGGCAACCCCTTAAATACACCGGAATTCAAGAATTTTTCAGCGATGGGAGTGACCACTATCTTTTTGGGGCAGGATGGGGTCAGTAGTGAGAATATATCAGACTGGATGAACGATGTGGATGCAGTCGAGTTAGCCATAAATATTGGCACTTATGTTGGTCATGGCAGTATTCGGAATCAAGCTGGTGTAAAACTTGATCCAAAACCTTCATATGGGGATAGAAGCAAAATGGCCAGGCTCGTTGATGAGGCACTTGAAGCCGGGTGCTTTGGATTATCGACAGGACTTGAATATCAACCAGGATCTTTCTCAGAATTAAATGAATTGATCGCCATCGCCAAACCCGTTGGGAAAAGAGATGGTGTGATCAGCAGTCATACACGAAATGAGGACGATGAGGCTGTTCAAAATTCTATTGCTGAGCTCATCGAACAAGGTGAAGGTGGAAACTGTGCCGTTAATATTTCCCACCTTAAGGTTGTTTATGGACAGGGAGTACCCAGGGCAGAAGAAATCTTGCAGCAAATGAAGGATGCCCGACAACAAGGTGTATCAATAACTGCTGATATGTATCCCTATCAGGCAAGCTATACAGGTATTGGAATTGTTTTTCCAGAATGGGCAAAACCACCCTACAAATATGAGGAGGTAGTCCGCACTCAACGTGATGAACTGGCCAGCTTTTTAAAAAAGCGGATTCAGATGCGTAACGGTCCTGAAGCCACCCTGTTTGGAACAGCTCCCTGGGCAGGAAAGACGCTGAAGCAGGTTGCCACAGAATTGGCAAAATCTTTTGAAGATGTACTGATTGACGACATTGGGCCGAAAGGGGCTAGTGGAGCCTATTTTGTCATGGATCAAGAGCTGCAGGACAGGCTATTTCTGGATCCCTATATCATGGCGGGCTCAGATGGAAGTCCTAGCATGAGACACCCCCGGGGCTATGGGTCCTTTGCAAAGGTGATTCGCTATTATGTGAAAGAGAAAAAATTACTGAAGCTTGAACAGGCTATCTACAAAATGTCTGGGTTACCTGCAAAGACAGTAGGTCTGGTTAAGCAAAATAGAGGACTATTAAAAGAAGGTTTCTTTGCTGATATCCTGGTCTTTGATCCGGATCAAATTAAAGATGTGGCGACCTTTGAGAATCCTCATGAATTGGCCAGCGGATTTGACTGGGTCATTGTAAATGGAAAAATTGTTCGGTCAGAAGGTGAATTCACAGGACAGCGTCCTGGAAAAATGCTACGAAAGCGCTAAGCCCATCAAAATGATGAGAGGGTAGATTTCCATATGCCGAGAATAATAAATTCGCCGACAATAATTGAATCCGCAGGAAATAAACCAAAACGGATAGAAGAATTCGTGGGTCACGTCAATTCTAACCATGACGAGGTGAGCGTGGCTCGCATGGTGTCACCCGGTGGATGGGTGGAACCCGGTCAGCGTCCAGAATTTATGGAGATAACCCTGGTTTTGAAGGGACAGCTTCATGTTGAATATACTGGTGGTGCATGCGATGTCATCGCTGGACAATCCATTATCACGGATCCTTTGGAGTGGGTACGTTATAGTACCCCGAGGGAAGAAGGCGCCGAATATGTCGCGATATGTCTACCTGCATTTTCTCCAGCGACTGTTCATCGAGATGATGAATGACCCTTCATAGAAAATTTTAGCTTTGATACTCAGGTTTACACGGGAAATTATCCATCGAATAATTATAGTTGAATCAATACACAAGATAGGGGTTTGAAATGAAATGTCCGGCATGTGCCAATACACTTGTAGCAACAAAGGTTGGCGAGATCACAGTTGATGTCTGTAAAAATGGTTGTGGTGGTCTTTGGTTTGATAATTTTGAACTAAAACGGGTCGATGAGAGGCATGAAGCTGCTGGAGAAGCCCTATTGCAATTTGAAAAAAATCCAGGCGTTTCAGTTGACTTTACTCAAAAACGACCCTGTCCAAAATGTGATGGCGTGACCATGTTGAAGCATTTCATGAGTATTAAACGGGATGTAGAAGTAGATGAGTGTGGTAATTGTGGCGGGTTCTGGCTGGATGCTGGTGAATTGGGTCAAATAAGAAATCAATTCAAGACAGAAGCTGACAGAACCAAAGCTTCTGAGAGCTATTTTAATGACACCTTTGGTGAAGAGCTGGAGAAGATGTTGGAAGAAAGTCAGGAGAAGGCCGACAGAGCTAACAGTATTGCCAAGATGTTTCGCTTTTTGCTGCCTTCCTATTATATCCCAGGCAAACAAAAGTGGGGTGCCTTCTAAATTCTATGTCAGAACCCCAGGACTTAGAGACAGGAAATTTCTCTAATTGGCTAGATGACACGCTCACAGCGCTGAGAAATGATGCTGAGACGGATGTACCCTGTGGGGAATGTAATTCCTGCTGTAGATCCTCCTATTTTATCCATATCAAATCCGATGAATTAAATACCCTGTCTCACATTCCAGATGAACTTTTATTTCCTGCTCCTGGTTTGCCAGAGGGGAATGTGCTTATGGGTTATGATGAGAAGGGAAACTGTCCCATGCTGAGAGATGGCGCCTGTTCAATCTATGATCACCGCCCCGCCACCTGTCGCAGCTATGATTGCAGGATATTTCCAGCCACAGGTATTCAGATAAGTGGAAAAGACAAAATCCTCATCTCCCAACAAGTTCAACGCTGGAAATTCAATCTATCTGAAGCTGAAGAAATCAAGGAACACAAAGCAGTCCGAAAAGCCGCCTCATTCTTGACGCACAAAGCGAAGCTGTTTCCATCTGATGTGCTACCCGGCACCCCGACCCAGTTAGCCATTATGGCCATCAAGGTTCATGATCTCTTTTTAGAGCAGAAAGAAGAACCTGTTGATGATTCAGGATTGGTTGATGCTGTCATCACAGCTCGAGAAAGATTCGATACGCGGAGCTAATCACCCCGGACAAGAAAACTTGAGAAGGAATCGATATGCAAGTCATCACAAAGAGCTTTATCCTGATGTTTTTTGTGATAGTTCTAGCCTCCTGTTCAAGCTCACCTTCTCAGAAAAAGTTAGAATCCCTTTTTAGAGAAAAAGGCGTTGTCGGTACCATTGTCATATCCAACCTGGATGGCAGCCAGAAATATCAGGCATATCCTGAACGGGCCAAGACCGCCTTCCTGCCAGCCTCAACCTTCAAAATCCCAAATACCCTCATCGCCCTCGAAGAGGCAGTCATATCCAGCCCAGGTGAGATACTCAAATGGGATGGGAAGGTTCGCTTTGTCGAAGCCTGGAATCAGAATCATTCCTTAATGACCGCATTCCCCGTCTCCTGCGTCTGGTTTTATCAGGAACTCGCCAGGAGAGTCGGCAATGAAACATATCTGGAGTATCTGAAGACCTTGAATTATGGAAATATGCTTACGGGTCCAGAGATCTCAAGGTTCTGGCTGGATGGTGACCTTCGAATAACTGCAGAAGAACAAATCGTCTTTCTGAAGAAACTTTATGCAGAGGACCTCCCCTTTCAGCCCGAAAATTTTCAGGTGTTGAAGGAGGTCATGGTGGTAGAGCAATCAGAAGACTACACGCTTTACGCAAAAACTGGTTGGGCTGTTCGCGATGATGGAGAGCACATCTGGTGGGTGGGATATGAGGAAAAAGGCGAAGAGGTCTGGTTTTTTGCCACAAATATTGAGATTACCAACAACGATCAAGCACAGCTTCACAAGGAAATTACCAGAGAAGCATTGGGGCTAATCGGTGTGTTGCCCTCAGTACAAGAGGAGCAAAATTAATTGCTGCATATCTACGTAGACGCTGATGCATGTCCCGTTAAGAATGAAGTATATCGCGTTGCTGACCGATATCAGCTTAATGTCACCCTCGTATCAAATTCCAGGATGCGTGTTCCTCAAAGTTCACGTATTAAGCTGGAAGTTGTCGGTGATGGTTTCGATGAAGCTGATGATTGGATTGTCGAGCATGTACAAGAAGGTGATGTGGTCATCACAGCAGACATACCTCTGGCAGGACGTTGCATTACGGCTGGAGCTGAGGTGTTGAGTAATTCTGGAAAACGGTTTACAGATGATAATATTGGCCAGACCCTGGCAACCAGGGATCTACTGGCAGAGTTAAGGGGGACTGGTGAAATTACAGGTGGTCCACCTCCGTTGACACAGCGAGACCGTTCTGAATTCCTCCAGAAATTAGATGTTGTCATTCAGTCCATTAGACGGAGATAAAGTCATAGTAAATGACAAAGAGGAAAGTGGTTAAAATATGAAAAAAAGTTCACTGATTTCCACAGGTATGTTGGTTCTTATACTAAGTGTCAATGGAGCTAACTCAATTCATTCACAGAAATTGACCATGAACATCACTAGGGGTGACCAGTTTTTCATTGAATCTTTGATGCAGAATGAAATTGCAGAGACAGAAGTCAGTCATACCATTCTGGCAGGTCCACTATCACATCGTGAGAAGCTTGCCAGAAAACATGATCATATCCTGATCTTTATAAAGGGCGTTGGTACACTGAGATCAGGTTCAGATGAGTATAGCATTGAACCTGAATGCATTGCGCTGTCAAATGCCCAAAAACGTGTTCTGATTGAAGTGGCTGCTGGAGACACACTTCACTATGTACACATCAAGAAAAAGCTATCCAAGCTGGACCAAAGAGAGCTGAAAACCTTTCCCACTGAAAACAGGGAGGGCATTTATTTCAAACGATTTGTGGACTGTGAAGCTTATACCGAGAAAATTAAAAGCCCTAATACGGTTAGCCGAACCGTGTTGCCCAAAGATCACGCGCCACGAGTTGCCATGGGGACGGTGGACACCAAAGGTCCGGATGCAGTCGGAGCCCACGAACATCCCATGCTGGATCAGCTATTCCTTGGGTTGTCCGGCAATGATGCCATGGTATTTGCAGATACAGATTCAATAGCTTTCCATGAATGGGAAATATTGCACATTCCAATTGGAGCCAGCCATCGGGTAACCGTAGGGGAAAACAAACGCATGTATTACCAGTGGATGGATTTCTTTCTAACCACGGCAGGACAGGAGTGGTTGAAGACACACAAAAAGATTGAAGACTACAAGAACACTGATAGTAAATAGAGTGGTTATTAAAAATTGGGGAGATAATAATGACTGATCAGATGACGATTGAATCGTTTCTTGGCGAAAAAAAACTGGCATTGGCCGGGGCATCTCGAAAAGCCAGTAAGTTTGGCAATGCAGTTCTCAAAGAGTTGAGCAGTAAGGGTTATAAATTACTTTTGGTTCATCCTGAAGCAGAGACAATAGATGGTGTCGCTTGCCATGGGTCTCTGGCTGAATTGCCTGCAGATGTGGGTGGGTTGATAAATGTAGTACCGCCAGTACAGACCGAAAAGTTGGTTCAAGAAGCCTATTCGGCAGGGATCAAGAAAATCTGGATGCAGCAAGGGTCTGATTCACCTGTTGCGATTCAGTATTGTAAGGAGCATGAGATGGAGGTTGTCCACGGGGAATGCATACTGATGTTTGCTCAACCCAGGGGCTTGCATAAGTTCCATCATTGGCTATGGGGTCTCTTCGGAAAGCTGCCCAGGGGTCATCATAAATGATCTATTCAACGACTGGGGTAATATGAAAGTACTGTTTATCGGCGGAACGGGGATCATCAGTTCAGCCTGCTCAGAATTGGCAGTTTCAAGGGGCATTGATCTCTACCACTTGAATAGAGGTAAAAGCGCCAGTTTGAGACCGGTATCTGGGGTTAAAAATATTCAAGCAGATATCAGGAATTATGCAGAGACCGAACAGGCACTGGGAGATCATAAATTTGATGTAGTGGTCAACTGGATCGGTTTTACCCCTGAGCAAATTCAAGCTGATATCCAAATGTTTAGCAGCAGAACAGACCAATATGTATTTATAAGTTCTGCTTCCATCTATGAGACACCACCCAGCAGCTTACCAATCACCGAGGATACAGCACTAAGCAACCCATATTGGGAGTATTCCCGAATCAAGATTGCCTGTGAAGATCTTCTAAGGAAAAGTTATGAGGACCTGGGATTTCCGTACACCATTGTACGTCCTTCTCACACCTATGATAAGACACTTATTCCCCTACAGGGTGGTATTACTGCGCTCATGCGCTTAAAGCAGGAGCATCAAGTCGTTGTCCATGGTGATGGATCATCTATTTGGACCTTAACCCATCACAAAGATTTTGCCATTGGATTGGTCGGTCTATTAGGAAAAAAGGAAGCCATCAACGAGGCCTATCATATCACTGGAGATGAGTGGTTATCATGGGACAATATCTTTCACTTAATGGGTGCCGCCATGGGAGTTAAACCCAACATGGTTCATATCCCTTCAGACATCATTGCCACCTATGACCCTGTGTTTGGTGAAGGACTTTTGGGCGACAAAACCCACAGTATGATTTTTGATAATTCAAAAATTAAGGCTCTGGTTCCTGATTTTTCGGCTGAGATACCATTTGAACAGGGTGCCAGGGAGATTGTTGCCTGGTATGAAGCTGATGCTGCACGTCAGAAAATAGACCAGCATCTCAATGGTCTTTTCGATAAAATGATTCAAGATTATTCTGCTGTGGGACGATAAGCATCGGGGGTCAAGGAGACAGTATGTATAATGAATATCACTCGCTCGCCAGCCACATTCGGGAACTTGATCTAGGTGAATATCTGGAGTTCGGATGCGGCGATGGAGGATTTCTCAAGTATGTCCTCGATCTGAATGAGTCATTCAAGTCAGTCACGGCAGTAGACATAAACACAGCATCAGTCGAGAAGGCTAAAGAGACCCTGGTTGACTATGATATTCAATTCATTACTCAGGAGAAACTACCGCTAAATATTGAGCCCGATCGATTCTCAAGCATAACCCTTTCCAACACCTTGCACCATCTCAGAGACAAGAAATCCGTATTTGAAGAACTGAAAAGATTGATCAAACCAGATGGTCAAATCATCATTACTGAGATGATCAGTAATGAACTTACTGAACCAGAGCAAACCTATTGTCGTTTCCATGCATTGCGGGCAGAGGTGGATCGGTTGCATGGAATATTTCATGAAACCACCTATACATCTTTTGAAATCCAGGAGATGGTTTCTGGCGCAGGACTGAGGATGGACTCAAAAGAAATACTACTCAATACTAAAGAGGTTGATCCAGACAATATTGAGTCGACCGAAATGGAAGCGACAATCAATGAACTGACCCAATCAGTCAGTGAGAAGCCAGAATTTTTGGCATTGGAAGAAACTGCCAGGAGTATCAAAGCACATTTACGTCAATATGGTATCAAACGACCGAGACAACTATATCTCGAAACCACTCTGTAGGCAGGCCAATCCCATAAAACTATTTTTAGCCACAGATGAAACACTGACAAACACAGATAGGTAGATCGATGAAACTGAAACAAATAATAGAATCAAATGACACTCGTACTGGTAAAACAGTTGATTTATTTATTCAAGTGATGATCGTTCTGTCACTTATCTCCTTTTCAATTGAAACATTGCCAGACCTATCAGAAAAAATGGTTAAATGGCTCGGGTATCTAGAAACAGTAACTGTTGCAGTTTTCACAATTGAATATGTCCTTAGGATCGCAGTTGCAGATAAGAAAATGCACTACATTTTGAGCTTTTACGGATTGATTGATATCGTTGCAATCTTACCATTTTACTTAAGTACAGGAATTGATTTACGCTCCATCAGGATTTTTCGGCTTTTTCGACTTTTCAGGGCTTTCAAACTACTTCAATTTAGTACAGCTGCGAATCGCCTCGGAAAGGCATTCCTTGACGTGAAAGATGAATTTATAATTTTTCTTATGGCGGCAATGTTTGTTTTATATGTATCTGCTGTCGGGATTTACTATTTTGAGAATGAAGTTCAACCAGAAGCATTTAAATCAGTCTTCCATTGTCTTTGGTGGGCAGTCGCAACGCTTACAACTGTAGGGTATGGAGATGTTTATCCCATTACCGCTGGTGGAAAAATATTTGCATCCGTTATTGTATTTATTGGTCTAGGTATAGTAGCTGTTCCCACGGGCTTGATTGCTTCATCCTTAACTGCATCAATGAAAAATACTGATGACGAGGAGCGCAGTGGGCTTTAATATGCTGCCTTGAGAGAGAGCATTTAAAAATCCTATATCGGGCATTTTTGATGCCTTAGTCATGTACAAATAACTGAAATAGAATAATTAAGTACTTCAACGAGTCAGAAGCATTCAAAGCACCCCCATTCTATCTATATTGAATGCTAATAATAATGACAGGACGACAACATGAATACAGCGACCTTCTCCAATATATTGCCCCAGGCCAAGAGCCTCATTGGCATGATCCATGTCCAGGCTTTACCAGGCACACCTCAAAACCATCTATCTGTTTCTGAAATTACTGCCCAAGCAGTCAAGGAGGCAAAAATTCTTGCTGAATATGGGATGCAATCCATAGCACTGGAGAATATGCACGATGTGCCTTATTTGAATCGTGAAGTGGGACCAGAAATTATTGCAACACTAACCCGGATATGCTCCGATGTCCGTGCGGTAACAGACCTACCATTGGGGCTCCAGATTCTGGCCGGGGCGAATCAAGCGGCACTATCGGTAGCTCAAGCATCAGAATTGCAATTCATTCGCGCCGAGGGTTTTGTCTTTGGGCACATGGCTGATGAAGGTTTACTCCAATCAGATGCTGGCGAACTCCTTCGCTTTCGGAAACGAATTGGGGCAGAAGAGATCCTGATCTTTACCGATATCAAGAAAAAGCATAGTAGCCACGCCATGACCTCCGATGTGTCCCTTGAAGATACGGTTGAAGCGGCTAAATTTTTTCTTAGTGATGGCGTGATAATCACTGGAACCCATACAGGCAAACCTGTGAATCAGCAAGAACTTGGAAGCATCTACGCATCTGCAAACCTACCTGTCCTGGTGGGGAGTGGTGTAACACCCAAGGGTCTCTCTGAAATCTTTGATACTGCAGATGCCTTCATCGTTGGCAGTTATTTCAAGCAGGGGGGCAATTGGAAAAATGACCCTGATCCCCAGCGAATCGACGCCCTGATTAATGCTCGTAAAAGTTTGCTTTCATGAATACGCTGATAGCTGAGAAATTATATATCAATGGCATCATTCTTACTCAGGATGATGAGCGTAGCCAATTTTCACAAATGGCAACCCATGGCAAAATTATTCTAGCTGTTGGAGATGATCTCTTCCAATACACAGATGACAAAATGGAAACTATCGATTTAAATGGTGCAGTTGTAGTCCCCGGATTTATTGATGCCCATGTTCATTTTCTGTGGGGTGGTGAGACGCTACTGACCATTCCTGCCAGTGAAGCCCAATCAAAATCAGACTTTATTGAAATTGTCAGAAGGTTTGCAGAGGGTCAACCTGCTGAATCCTGGCTAAAGGGCGGTGGCTGGAATGAACATCATTTTACCGATCATAGTTTTCCCAATAAGGATTGGCTGGATGAGGCGGCACCGGGACATCCCATGATTCTCACACGTCACGATGGACATTCAGGGATTGCTAGCTCGGCGGCTCTTGAATTAGCGGGAATCGACTCAAAAACACCAGATCCTCATGGTGGGGTAATTGATCGCGACGCCCACGGTGAACCCACTGGCATCTTACGTGAGGCAGCCATGGGTTTGGTTATGCGACATATGCCTGAGGAGACTGAAGCAGAACTCATGAGAAACCTGGAGACATCTCAGAACTATTTGTTGGAAAGAGGTGTCACCTCTGTGGGTGATATGATTTATGACATGAACCACTTTCGTTTTCTCCAGGACATGGCTCGTCAGGGGAAACTCAAGGTACGAGTAACTGCTTATACACCTATCCTGAAATGGCAGGAGATGAAAGCCCTATTGCAAGAGGGCATATATGAAGATGAGTATTTCCAATACAAGGGATTGAAGGGCTTTAGTGATGGCAGCCTTGGCTCCCACACAGCGCTTATGTTAGCTCCGTATGAAGACAGTCCCGATTCAGCAGGAATCTATGAAGTTGACTGGAAAGATGTAAAGCTGATTCGTACCAACATCTCTGAAGCTGATAAGATGGGATATCAAAGTGTAATCCACGCCATTGGTGATAGAGCCGTGCGTGAGGTTCTGGATGTGTTTGAAGACGTCATCCAGGGAAATGGTCCCAGGGATCGTCGTTTTCGAGTTGAGCATGCCCAACATATCCATCCACAGGATCAATCCAGGTTTGCCGGGCTTGATGTCATCGCATCGGTTCAACCTGCCCATTGTGTGGATGATGCACTCTATGTCGATAAGTTGCTGGGTGATCGCTGCGGTTATGCCTATCCCTTCCAGTCCTTACATCAAGCTGATGTGATATTGGCTTTTGGGTCCGATTGGCCAGTATCTCCCGCTGATCCCGTTGCCACCATTCATGGTGCTGTTCATCGTGCGGGGTGGCATATGGAAGAGGCATTTGGGTTAAATGATTCATTGGAAGCACATACACGCCTGGCTGCCTATGCCGGCTTTAGAGAACATGATCTGGGAATACTGAAGGCAGGTCATCTTGCTGATTTTGTGGTTCTTGATCCTGACTTTCAACATCTTGATACCGTCGATGAAATCCCAGAAGGGTTAATTCAAGCAGTTTACATGAATGGAAGAAAGGTATGAAACCTCTGATTGGTCTCAGCCCCTCATATTATGAGCACAAGGAAATGGATCGCAGTGTCCTGGGTAAGTCCTACACGGACAGCGTGCAGAAGGCTGGCGGGCTCCCCGTTTTAATTCCCCCCATTATCGAAGGGGATGATCTGGTTCAGCTTATTCAGAAATTGGATGGAATTATCCTCACAGGGGGAGATGATCTGCATCCCAAATTCTATGGAGAATCTCCTGAGCCGCTGACACCCAAACCATTTCATCTACGTCGGGGTGAACACGATAGACAAATTTTCGAATATGTCTGGGAGAACAAAATACCCACTTTAGCCATATGCCTGGGGATGCAGGAGGTCAACGTGTTTTTGGGGGGATCTCTATACCAGGATATTCCCGCTCAGGTTAACAATCCCTTGGTGCACAAAATTGGAGACTGGTTTGAAGCTCGACATGATGTAAGTCTTGAAAGCCAATCCCTCCTCCACAAACTGACAGGTCAACCGATAGTGGACACAAACACGGCTCATCATCAGGCAATCAAAGAAGTGCCAGATACTTTACATGTCACAGGCCGAAGTGCTGATGGTCTCATAGAAGCATTGGAGCCCAAAGATAAAACCATTCCACTGCTGGCTGTCCAGTGGCATCCAGAATCAGAAATTAATGATATCATTGGCATTGATTTGTTCAAATGGCTCGTATCCGAGTCTACCAGATAAACCCCTGTGAACACCATATAATTGCTTCGCTCGTTATTTTACTGTAAGCAACTAAGCATAACATTCCCACCAGTTTAGGATTATAATGGCGTGCAATTTTTTGATTATTGAATAAGGGAGAAATAAATATGCACCGCTCACGATCACATCTAAGCTTACTATCGCTACTGATCGCACTCACACTACTCATATCCGCCTGTGTTTTTACAGGTCAGGATGCTGATGAAAGTAGTATCGATTTAAATGCTCAGATGCCCACTGATCCAAGCCTCATCGAAGGACAACTGGACAATGGTTTAAAATATTTTATCAAAAAGAATGGCAAACCGGAGAATCGTGCTGAACTACGTCTTGTAATCAATGCTGGCTCAATCATGGAAGATGAAGATCAGCTTGGTCTGGCCCACCTTCTAGAACATCTCGCTTTCAATGGAACTGAAGACTTTCCCAAACAGGATCTGGTCAACTATCTGGAAGGTATCGGAATGCGTTTTGGTCCCGACCTGAATGCCTACACGAGTTTTGATGAAACCGTTTATATGCTTCAAGTTCCCACTGACAGCGTAAACCAGATGGCTACGGGATTCAAGATTTTAGAAAACTGGGCTCATAAAGTGAGTCTCGAAGGTGAGGAAATTGACAAAGAGCGTGGCGTTGTTGTTGAAGAATGGCGTCTGGGACAGGGCGCTGGTCAGCGAATTTTTGACAAGCAAATCCCCGTTCTTTTTAAAGGCTCACGTTATGCTGACAGACTTCCAATTGGATCCATGGATGTGATTAAGAATGCCAGCCACGAGAGTGTAAGACGCTTTTATAACGACTGGTATAGACCAGACCTCATGGCTGTAGTAGCTGTGGGAGATTTTGATCCTGCTGATATTGAGGCCAGAATCAAAGCTCTCTTCGGAGCTATTCCCAAGGCTACTGAAACCAGAGATCGCACAGTTTTTGAGGTTCCAGGTCAATCTGAGGTGCTATATGCAGTTGCATCTGATCCAGAAGCCACTCGCTCCAGTGTGAATATTCTTTTCAAACATCCCTCACGAATTGACCGCACTGCAGGTGAGTACCGTGAAAATATTGTAGAGCGGATTTACCATGAAATGCTGAACGCACGCTTTAGTGAGTTATCCCAGAAAGCCGATGCACCCTTCCTGTATGCCTTCTCCACTAAATGGGGCTGGGCGAGAACCTCTGAAATGGTTGCTCTCGGTGCCGGCGTTGTGGATGGTGGGATACCAGCTGGACTGGAAGCTGTTCTCATAGAGGGTGAACGTGTTCGTCGTCATGGTTTCACCTCAACCGAGTTGGATCGAGCAAAAAAATCGGTTCTCAGGTCTATGGAAGCGCTTTATCAGGAGCGAGATAAACAAGAATCCCGGGGTTATGCCTCAGAACTCATTCGTCACTTCCTGGAAGAAGAAGCCGTTTCTGGTATAGCTTATGAGTTTCAACTTTACCAGGAAACCATACCTGGAATTGGACTTGATGAAGTAAACGCGCTGGCACAGAAATTTATCACAGATGAGAACCGTGTTGTCATGGCTTCCGGACCAGAAAAAGAAGGCGTCTCCGTTCCTGAAGAAGCTGAATTGGCTGCAGTCATGACCAGCATCGCAACCTTGAATATCGACCCTTATGTAGACCAGATTTCTACTGACCCACTCATCTCAGAGCTTCCCATGGCTGGCAAAGTTGTTGGGAAAAAATATCACGAAGATATCGATACCTACGAATTACGCTTGAGCAACGGTGTGAGAGTCGTTTTAAAATCTACGGATTTTAAAAATGATGAAATCCTTTTTCAGGCCTACAGCCCAGGTGGCTATTCAGTATTTGAAGATGAAGATCTTATCACGGGTAAGATGGCTGATAAACTGATGGATTATAGCGGTCTGGGACATTTCAGTCTCATGGATTTGCAAAAATTGATGGCTGGTAAAGAGGTTGCTACCACACCTTATATCAACGCCCTCTATGAAGGTCTGCGGGGTTCAGTATCACCCAATGATCTTGAAATGCTTTTCCAGATGATCTACCTGCAATTCACAGCTAGTCGTCAAGATGAAGCAGCAGTTGCAGCCCTGATGACTCAGTTCCGTTCACAACTGGAAAACAAAAGTCTCAGTCCAGAGGCAGCCTATAGTGATACTCTTAGCGCAACCATGAATCTCTATCATCCCCGTCGTCAACCAATGACCGTTGAAAAACTTGATCTGGTTGACCTCAATAGAGCTCAAGAACTTTATGATGATCGCTTTCAGGATGCGGGCGATTTCACCTTTCTCTTTGTGGGAAATTTTAAAAATGAAACCATGTTGCCCCTGATTCAGCAGTATCTGGGTTCACTACCTGCCACAGGCAGGAATGAAACCTGGGTAGATGAAGGTGTCATGACACCTCAGGCTAAAGTTCAAAAAGAAGTCAAACGAGGTGTCGAGCCTAAGAGTCGCACTCGGATTGTCTTTCCTGGTAAATTTGACTATACCCGCCAGAATCGCTATGACATGTACTCCATGATGCAAGTTCTGCGTATTCGTTTGCGTGAGGTACTCCGTGAAGATATGGGAGGTGTATATGGCGTCAGCGTATGGGCCAGCATGTCTAAGGAACCCCAGGCCAAATACACACTGAATGTGACCTTTGGTTGTGCACCTGATCGTGTCCAGGAATTGACGGATGCTGTTCTGGTTGAAATCAAAAAGATTATGAATGAAGCACCTGATCAAGTGAATGTGGATAAGGTTAAGGAATCTCAGCGTCGTGAACGCGAAATCAATATCCAGAAGAATTCGTATTGGTTGAATTCACTGGCTGTATACTACCGTGAAGGTCGTGAACTTTCAGATTTTATGAAATTCAATGAGCTCATCGAAGGTTTCTCAGGTAAAGCTGCCCAGGCTGCAGCGGCTAAATACTTTGATCTGGATCGAATGGTTCAGGTGACCTTGAATCCTGAAGATTAATTCAACAGCAAAATATCTACGAGATGGCTCCTATATGGAGCCATCTTTTTTTACCCCTGGTATGCCTGAGAAATACTATATATACACATGAATAAGATAGTCAGGCTAAACGAAGTCAGCTTATCTACGGCGGTTGAAAAACTCTGCCAGGCGGATGCCAATCTTCGGCTGGTGGTAGATCAGTTTGGAATACCTCCATTATGGGCGAGAGCACCGGGGTTCCCGACACTGATACATATTATCCTGGAACAGCAAGTCTCCCTGGCTTCAGCCAAGGCCTGTTTCGATAAACTCAATTCAGCCCTGGACGAATTGAATCCAGAATCGTTTTTAACTCTGGATGATGCCGCATTACTTCGGATTGGATTTAGTCGTCAGAAAACCCGTTACTCCAGAATCCTGGCACAGGCAATCAAGGATGGGTCGCTGGATATTGATACCCTGATTTATGACTCGGATGAGGAGGCGTTCTCAAAGTTAACGGCACTTACCGGGATTGGCCCCTGGACAGCCAATATTTATCTCCTCATGGCACTGGGGCGACCCGATATCTGGCCAGGTGGTGATCTGGCACTTGAAGTGGCTCTTCAGAACCTGCTCGGGTTGGATCATCGACCCAGAGGAGAGGAATTTCAACAATTGGCAGAGGGATGGCGACCTCATCGCGCAGTTGCAGCCAGGATATTGTGGCATTATTATCTATCGCAATAGGGTTAATTAGATCAATTCAAATGATTAGGAAAAATTATGTCAGTTAAACATATGCAGGACTTACTATTAGAGCCCATTTCAGCTGGAGAGAAGACCTTCAAGCAGGTTCTTATTTCTTCGGAAGAAGGTCCCAATTTTGCCATGAGGCGGTTTGTGATAGAAGCGGGCGGCTTTATGCCATTGCACTCGAACTCTGTTGAACATGAACAGTTTTGCATTGGAGGTGAAGCGGAGGTCGTGATTGGCGAGGAGACACTTATCGTTGAGCAAAATGATGTAGTCTTTATACCAGCCAATGTTCCCCACAGTTACAAGACCATAAGTTCAGAAGCCTTTGAGTTCCTGTGTCTGGTTCCCAACCAGGAAGATGTCATTGATATCAAAGTCGAAAAATGAGAACTAAGGCTAAAACATTAGGCTCATTCCTGGGAATCCTGATTATTTTTACCACAATGATTTCAAGCTGCAATATCAAAGATGACCTGGATACTGAAAGACGTCGATTATTAAATACTGACAAGCAATTTGCTCAGATGTCCCTTGATAAAGGGGCAGCTGAAGCCTTCAATCACTTCCTTACCGAGGATGCCATGGGAATGTCCCACAATCAGCATCCCGTCATTGGACGTGAACAGATCTACCAGGAAATGAAAGTTGGTCAGGAAGATTACCAGCTGGCCTGGGAGCCACAGCGAGCTGAGGTGTCCGGATCAGATGATATGGGCTGGACCTGGGGCAAGTATGTGCTGACTTTCAAAGATGAAGATAGTGTTGAACAAAAACGTTATGGTAAGTATCTGAATATCTGGACAAGACAGGATGACGGCCAGTGGAAAGTTGCTGTCGATATGGGGAATTCCAGTCCTGAACCTGTTGAGTAGGGCAATTTTATTTAAATAAGTAGAGCGGGAGTAATTATGGATGCTCAAGAAATCTTAAAACAAGTAACCGAATTTATTACCAATTATGCCTGGAATGTTTTGGGTAGTCTACTCATTTTCATCGTTGGGAAGTGGTTGGCCAGGAAATCGTCCTCCCTACTGGGTAAGCTTTTATCAAAGCAGAATGTGGATGAAACCCTCATTCGTTTCCTGGATAATATCGCCTATTACGTTCTCATGGTTGTTGTTCTTATGGCTGCTGCAGATCAGCTGGGAATAGATACTACTTCCTTCCTGGCAATATTTGGTGCTGCTGGGCTAGCTGTGGGATTGGCTCTCAAGGATTCCCTGGGGAATATTGCCAGTGGTGTTATGCTGGTCTTCTTTCGCCCCTTTAAACTTGGTGATTATGTCACTGCCGGCGGTGTCTCAGGTACCGTTGAAACCATCAACGTTTTTAACACGATCTTTCTGACGCCAGATAACCAGCGTATCATTGTGCCCAATGGACAAATTACCAATGGGTCAATCACCAACGTCAGTGCCCATCCAACCCGGCGTCTTGATCTGGTTTTCGGCATTAGTTATGAGGACAATATTTTGACAGCCAAGGCGATATTTAAAAATGTTCTAGATTCCGAGCCTCGAATTCTGGAAGAACCTTCACCCCGAATATCGGTTTTGGAGTTGGCCAATAGCAGCGTGAATTTTTGCGTAAGACCCTGGGTCAAGACAGAAGACTATTGGGATCTGAAGTTTGATCTCACAGAGAAGATTAAACTTGCCCTGGATGAAGCGGGAATCAGTATTCCATATCCACAAACCGATGTTCATCTCCATCAAGTAGAGAAATGATCCCCTTCAAGGAATTTCAAACGCAGAATAAAGGGCAGATCTTCTGGCTATTATTTAGTCTCACTGTTCTCACAATTGTAGGGATGCAAATGACTGGATCAGCGCTTGTAAATGAGACTGCTCCAGGGGGGATTGTTACTTTCGAACTTGTCGGCACACTGGCAGGGAGTCAGAGTATTGTTGAGTCCTGGCAGGGGTCAGCCATGACATGGGCCGGTATCAATATGGGGCTGGATTTCCTGTTTCTCTTCTTATACGGATTAACCATTGCATTGGTCTGTTTAATCCTGGCCGATCGGATGCCGGAAAAATTTCAAAGCTTGAAAACTTTGGGAAGATGGCTGGCTGTTGGTGTCCTTATCGCTGCTGGACTAGATGTCGTTGAGAACATATCGCTTATTCTGCTGCTCACTGGATCCGAAAATGAGTTTTTGCCACCCCTGGCTCGCTGGATGTCCCTTCCAAAATTTGGATTGGTGCTCCTATCTTTATTGTACATCGTGGGTGGTGGTGCGAGAGACCTGCTGAACAGGATTAAATTGTCAAGCGGGACTGCTTAGTAAAAAATCTACTAATGTTTAGGATGAAAAGTTGTTTGCCAGGCTAAGATTTTATGATGGCATGCTGAAGCTGTGAGCGAAGTTCCAGTACAACCTTCACATAATTTTTAGAAGGGTTGTATTTATATACTGCCCGCCAATTGGCAGAATTCTCTGAAAAATCTGTACTACCGATATCATAGTTACCACGTTTGAGTAAATAGTTGGCAATACTGGCCATAACATCTGCCCATTCAAAGGGTTCTCGAACTCCATCACCATCCATATCAACGGCGTAGCTCTTAAAACTGGTCGGCATGAATTGTCCATAGCCAAAAGCACCAGCGTAGGATCCTTTTACATCATGTGGTCCCAGACCATCTACCCGGCAGATCATAAACCAGGCAACCATCTCATCCTCAGCCCATTTTGCCCGACGAGGAATATTGTGAATAATTGTATGCAGGGAATTAAAGACCGGGTAAGATGAGGCATAAAGTCCATATTGAGTTTCTACACCGACAAAGCTGAGGATTAGAAAGGGATCCACACCATATTGCTTGGCCACTTTATGTAGGAGCTCGGAGTGCTCGTTGTAAAACTTCACACCACCATTTACGCGTTTATCATTCACGAAGATCTGGCGATAGTCAGTGTAATCCATTCTTTCAGCAGGCTTGGAAAATTTAGCAGATATGTTGGGCTCAATTTTGATGCCGGAATTGGAGAATACCTGCCAGGCGTAAGCAGCCGGGACACCACTGCGGCGCAAACGCTTAATTACCCGGCCATATACCTGTCGGGCTTGCTCATTTTTTGAGATGAGGTTCACCATGTCTTTTTCAACTTGATTGGACCAGCTGGTTGGGGCAGAGCCATGTTTTGAGTCGCGATCTGCATAGACGGACAGACCCGTAAGCAGCAGAATGATAGTGATTGTATTTCTCATATATCCCATATAGTAATTCTTATTCATATCTACAAGTTACTTCAGCACAGTGATCTTTCGTGTGATCGAGAACTCATTGGCATCCATTTTTACCAGATAAAGACCTGAGGACACGTTTGAGGCATCCCAATGTGTGATATAATGTCCGGCAGTCAATGAAGCATTCATGATCTGGTCCACTTCCTGGCCCTGGAGATCAAATACACGAATACTCACCTCAGCGTTTTGAGGCAGAATAAAGGGGATACTGGTCGAAGGGTTAAAGGGGTTGGGGTAATTGGGCTGTAGGGCATACTCTGAAGGAGTCGCGACGCCTGCTTCATCTAGAGCCAGAACATCTCGGGAAATAGTGCGGAATGAAACACTCCAATCATCACCACCTATACCATCTTGATTTCCATCAAGGGGAAAGCCTGCCATATCTGTGGCTGTGGCCGCAAACGTGATGGTATAATCTGTAAAAAAATCAAGAGAATCTGTGAGTATGAATGCCATACGCTTCGAGTCTTGAGTAAAATGAAACGTGCCCCCAGCATCGGGCTCAATGGTAAAAGCCTCCTCTACAGATACCCTATTCATAGCTTTCGAAAAATCAAAATAGGGAATACTCCAGGGAGTCCATAAGGTATCACCTTCTGCAGGATGGGATTCAACTATGACTGGAGGCGTTGTGTTGAGAAGTTGAATGGTAGTGAAGCTTGTCTGGTTTGCAGTCACAGTAACCGAAGATGTGTCTGGTGAGAAACCCTCAGCAGTAACGATGACTTCATAGATACCTGGTGATAGAGTATCCACTTTGAAGTAGCCATTGTTATTTTCACCACCGGAATAGTGATAGCCACCAGGTTCAATGGAGACTTCAATATTGTTAATTGGTTGGTATTGATCTTCCAGGCTGGCTAGAGCAAAGTAGGAAACTGTCACATCAGAATTTCTGACCAATCCAGCAATTGCACCAACAGAAAAACCCGGTTGTCCAAAATACGCCAGGTAGCTTCTGGCCAGCGCCATCGCTTCATGCTTCCGGTAATCCAGATTCATCAAGCGCCAGGATTCAGGGATATAATCATGAAACGAACCTTCAGAGATAGTGGCTGGCATATTGGCTGGAACGAGAACCCCATATCCATAGGTCCAGGTTGGGTTTAAAGTCAAGTCACCAATTGAAATGTCGTGTGTCGTTTGATTAACATCATCAAGGAGAGGTGCCATAATGTTGGCCATAGTACGGGCCAGTGGAAAAGTAGGTGAACCAGTGGTTCCGTTATAAATAACCATGGCATAATTCGCGGTGCCGTTAAAACCATTGCTATGATTGCTGTTGAAGTAATCGGCATTAAAGGCATTAGCAACCCCTGCGCGCTCAGACAATCCCAGATCATCTGATGTATCATTATTTCCAGTACGGGTGATGGCTACTTGAGCTCCCAGACCCAGCAGGATGTTTCGTAACTCCAGCCCTTTGGTTAGATTTGATTCAGACTCCCAGAATCCTGTAGCAGCTATGTATCGATCATCACTTTCATGTCCCGAATGTCCAGGATCGATGCAGATGCGAATCCCGCTTAAATCCTGTGAGAATATGCTGGAAACCAGAGCAATAAGGATAAGTATTCGTTTCATACCAGACCTACTCAACGATCTCAATTGTGGTTTCAATGATTTCACCACGAAGCGTATGATAAATCACGTGCATTCCGTCTGGTGCCCATTGTGGGTACATTTCAATTTTCTCTGGGGTGTCAGTAATTTTCCAGGAATTCAACCCATCATAGGAAACAATCCAGATTTCGGAATCCGTATACTGAACACCGTCATCCAGATCCTTCATGTAGACAAGATATTCACCGTCAGGTGACCAATGGGGGGCATGTACAAAACCCAATTCAGAAATGATGTTTCCCTGAAGATCACTTACAAATGTTCCGCCGCCTGTCTTGGAATAGACAAGTTTATCAAATGTGGGGGAAAGCTCTGACCAGATGTAGTTTCCTTCACCCTGGGGAGCAATCACAGATACCTCTCCAGACTGGAATAGTTTTAGGGTCAATTTGTCGTTTAAGATGGTCGTATAGTCTTCCAGGTTATGTTCACGTTGACCATTGGAACCGTTCAGTACAACAGGAGCTTCGTCGATGAGGTAGATCAATCTATCATTGACCACATTGGCTGGCGAAACAAAACGTGCAGCATCAGCGATGAGCTGAACCCCATTCGCTGTAGCTTTATACAATGAAGTGAATTTTCGGCCCTTCTGATATTCATCATGACGATAAATGACAGTGCCATCTGTGAGGCCGCGTGGTTCAAAACCTGCCCCTTGTGAATTTGTGATTTTCCTGATTTCCTCGGAAGACCTGTCCAGAATCCAGAGACCTGTAAAGGCCTTTTGAGTCAGTAAAATGGATTTTCCATCAACAGTGTAAGATGGAAAATAGAAGGGTGTCTTGTTGTCCCCCAGCAGCACTTGAGTGTTTTTTACAATAATGTCTTTTGCCAGAAGACAGGAGGTCATAAGCATTATCATGGTGAGATATTTTGTTTTCAAAATAATATTTCCCTCGCTACGTTTTTGCCACCCTCGTTAACTGTTTATGTTGATATGCAATCCTCATTGCACGTAAAAGCCATGGAAATTAACGATTACCAACTCCAGGTTGTGTGATCTGGCTTAACTCTGGTTACTTGAGAACCATCACCTTTTGTGTCCTGGTGATCCCATTAGCCTCCAACCTGATCATGTAGACTCCGGAGGAAACATCTGATGCGTTCCAGCGGGTCTCATGATACCCAGTTGTGAGTTTCCCACTCAATAGAGTCGCAACAGTTTCACCCCTCAGGTTATATACTCTAATACTGGTGTGAGCATCTTCAACAAGGGTAAATGGAATGGTGGTCCAGGGATTAAATGGGTTTGGATAATTGGGCAAGAGGGCCAGTTCAGAGGGTTGCTGAAGCTCCATCTCATCAACACCGAGATAGTTTCTGGTCACAACCCGTAGATTGTCTATGTAATAGGTCCCTGTACTGCTTTGTCCCGGTGTGTGGCTCAATTGGATACTATCGAATTCTAGGGTTCCATTAAGATTTCCATCCCCTATCCAAGTTCCAGTACCATCTGCAGCCATGTCCCAACTGACCAATTTCCAGCCATACCAATCCACGGTATACCAGGGGCTTACTTCATGAGCACCAGTACCGAAAATATTATCATCAACACAAAACCTGAATTTATTTCCATTTCCGTCACCAAAAACAAAGGCTTGCATGATTTTACTGGAAGTGAAATGGACGTTGCGTCCTGGACCGCCACTCAGGTATTCACGAATAAGCCATGAACTGGCATTGGTGTCCCATCCATAATTCAGTTTGAGGGAGGTGTTATCTGTTGCTGTAAAAACGCTTAGATCGGTTACAAAGCTTCTGGTACAAAGTGGGGCCAGAATGCCAGAATTGCTCCCGGAAGCAGTGATTTCCCACCAGTAATTGGCAGGGTTTGTTTCAAAATTATCAATATTTATTACCTGATAACCAAAGTTGCTTGTTGAAAAATCCATTTCAGTTTGAACAGTTCGTACATTGCCATATAGATCAGCGAAACCCGACAATAGTCTGATGCGATAGGCTTCAACATCCAGCAAATCATTGGTGGAATAGATAACGAGGACACTTCTTGAATTGATCACATGATGTTCCAGTGTGAAGGATTGGAGCTGTCCATTGGAAACTTGCTCAAAGATAACCAGGTCTGAACTGATGCTATTGGGATGAAGCTCTTCATTCCAGACCAGATTTATGATAGGTCTTTGATTGACTGTTGTGGAACCATTTGAAGGTGTGGAGGCATTCACGAACGGTGGAGATATATCTGGAGGACTGGTTGTAAATTGTATACTCCAATCGTCACCACCGACACTGTCCTGGTTACCATCCAGGGGTCGCCCCAATAAATCGACTGCAGTACCAGCCAGACTCATTGTATAGTCAGTCAGAAATTCGAGTGTATCCTGTACTTGAAATGTCATCCGCTTCTGGTCCACTGAAAGAGAAACCATTCCAGCGACTAGAGGGTTAATGGAAAAGGCTGCGCCAACAGAAGCGCCATCCATGGCTCTTGAAAAAGTTATACTGGGATTGCTAAAGGCTGAAAACGAAGATTCGCCCCCAGCTGGATTTGATTGAATAACATAGGGTGGTATACTTGGAACCAGTAAAATGTCCCGAAATGTCACAAAATCTGGAGACATTGCTGAGACCACCAGCGTATCAGAAAAATAACCATCAGCTGATACAATGACCTCATGAGTTGTGTCGGGAAGATCCTCAAAAAAGTAAAAGCCATTGTGAAGCTCATCTCCATTGGGGAATTCGTGGAAGAGGGATTCATAGGTGTCAGTGGTATAGGATTGACCATTCACCTCTACTGTAGCTCCATTAACACGAACTCCTGTTTCTGAATTGGTGATGATACCAGCAAGTATACCAGGATAGGGTCTGGCGAGTTCAAATTTATCCAGAATGGTCCAGAACATACTATATGCCAGCATGCGGGTGTAATCGGTATTCATGTCAAGCTGGTTTTGCAGAGGATTGGTATGATGCCCTTGCTCGCTCAATTCACTGGGCATATTGGTGCGTCTGTTTACGGAAAGGTAAGGACCCTGAAATCCGGTTTGCGAGCAGGTTCCATAAAAGCTGCAATCTCCAGTTGATCCCCAACTATGCTGGGGGATGCGCATGACATCAGCAAGAATATCTACCATAATATCACTCATGGCCTCGCCACCTACTGGTGGGTCAGGAGTTCCATTCCAGAGCTGACCCCAGAGCAATAAAACATTATTATGGGTAGTTGCTCCAGCATTACTGTGAATCGAGTGAAACCATGAAGCTCCTCGATTGTTGGCATCAGTACTTCTTTCAGAGAGACCCACTTCAACCTGATCGTTGTATCGGGAAGACCAGACCGTATCAATGTCTGTTTTTGAGAGCAGTAATTGCCGGAGATGTAGTGCAGTCTGTAATGTTTCTTCAGCTTCTGAGTAACCATTAACACCCATATTCTGAGTGATGCTATGACCAGGATCGACAAAGATGTTCCAACCTGATAAACCGGTGACCTGAGCCATGAGCATTGATGCAGTCAGAACGAGGAAGACTATAGATCTTTTCATACCTACCTCCAACCCACTTGTTGAATGAAGAGTTGGCCGCGCTGATCTGTATCATAAACAATCCATTCACCATCAGGTGACCACTGAGGGTTCATTTCAAAAATGAGGGGTGTCTCGGTCAATTTTATACGGGAACTGCCATCAACATTGATAACATAAATATCTGAAGCGGTGATGGAATGGCCATCATCAGAGGTGAGCATAAATGTGATCCATTCTGCGTCAGGAGACCAGGCCGGGGCGCTGCCTCGTCCTAGGCTCACACGATCTTCTCCATCCACCTTAGCCAGCCATAAGTTCTGACCTGCAGTAGAATAAACGACCTTTGAGCCATCAGGGGAGATGGCATAACTGTAGATATGATCCTGGTCAGAGAAATGTGTGGTTTCTGAGGACCTGCCAGTGCTTTGAAGGACCAGTCGATTTTGAAATCGACCATCTTTTATATAATTAAGTGGTGGTAGGGATACTTCCTGGTTGGAATCATCTGTTTTAAAGCTCTCAAATTTTTCAGCAAAGGTGAGATACAGTTGTGAATCATCATCTGTCCAGATAGGCGTGCCGCTCATTCTGGAACGGGGCTCTGAGAGGGTTTCCATAACGCCATCAGAGATATTGAAACTGACTAAAGTATGGGAGCGTCGCATTTTATTGAAGTGTGAAATTTTGGATGCGATTCGGGTTCCATCATGAGACCATGCAAATCCATATCCGGCAGAGTAATCATTGCTGATCTGCTGGACATTTCCCGTGGGGAAATCCAGGAGATATAAACCGGTATAGCTGGCACCTCCAGCAGCAACCTGATCTCCACTGGGTGACCACTTCGGTCCCATGTAATATTCTCCAGGTCTACTAAGTGCAACAGGGTCGCCCTTGGTCTCAATCTGCTTTGCTAGAACTGCTGTGGAACAAAGAAGAAGCAAGCTGATGAGTAATCCTGCTTTATTTGTCATGGCTATCTCCAATTATGTCGTGATGATCCATAAATCAACTAGTTTGTAAATATACTTACCAAACTAAATGCAGAAGGGTCCACCTGCAAATATCAAAAGCTTAACATTCATAATAACCTGAAGTGGTTTTTGGTATTGCTCATGATTAGAAAATATAAAAAACCCAGGTTCAAAAAGAACCTGGGTTAACATTTTTAGACAGCAAAGCGTGAGGAACTCTCTATGCTAATTGATCAATCACCTCATCATCACTCAAGGGGAAGCGGCCCAATTCTTTTTTTGAAAAGATCAACTTATCATCTTTCCAAATATTATATGCTCCGCCGGCGGAAGGCAGGATGGTCAGCTTGTCAACTTCATTGCCAAATTTATCTAGAATGCCTGCAACCAAACTGGTTGCTCGAGGTAAATAGTTTCAGGTAACGCAATATTCAATTTTAATTTGCATAAATATCTCCTTTATCCTTTAAACTAAATTTTGCAACTCAGCTTGACAACTCCTGAAAATTTGGATTAATATCACAGTATGTTAGTCGAAGTCCCCACATTAGATCATCCCACCCTGCTTTTTGATGGCTATTGCAACTTGTGCAGCGGATCTGTACTCGCCATCATCAGTCGAGACCCCCAGGCTATTTTTCGATTTATCAACCTCCAGTCAGATCTGGGACAAGCACTTCTGGATCAACATAAGCTCAATAGGGATGATATTGATTCGGTGGTGTTGATACACGGTGATTCCTTTTCAATTAAAAGTGATGCTGTCCTGGATGTTTTTCACCTACTGGGAGGATTCTATCGACCGCTGGCAATTTTTAAATACTTGCCTGTTTCATTCCGCAATTGGATGTACGATTGGATCGCTGGGAATAGGTATACCTGGTTTGGAAAAAAAGACGTCTGCATGATACCGACGCCTGAGCTGAGGGAACGTTTTCTTTCTTAGGTGATCGTGCTGTGCCTGATCTCCGCTTTGCGGATACTTACTGTAATATATTGGACGGCAATGAGTGAGATAAGACTCATGATAGCACCGGCAATAAATGGGATCCGATAATCAACAATCCAGGCCAGACCACCTAATACGGGAATAACCACGGCTGCAATATGGTTGATAGTGAAACCCATGGCCATGGTGGGCGCCATGTGGTCTGCATCGCCCACCTTTTGGAAGAAGGTGCGAATACCCATGGAAAAGTTGAAGAAAATATGATCAAGAATATAGAGTACAGCAATGACTGCCTTGGTTTCTACTGTTGCATAGGCGATAAAGACAAAGATCAGGCTGAGATACTCGACGGAAAGTACCTTTTGCTCACCAAAACGAATGATGGCTTTTCCAATCATGGGACTTAGAAAGTAATTGATAGCATTGTTGAGCATGAAGAGCATGGTTATTTCTTTTACACTGAATTGAAATTTTTCCACCAGCAGGAAAACGGCAAAAGCCACAAAGATCTGGCGCCGGGCGCCTGCCATAAAAGTCAGGAAGTAATAGAGGCTGTAACGTTTCCTGAAGATCATCTTCTTTTGCTGGGGAACTACATCATGCCGGGTAGGATTTTGAAACATGCCCCAGAGTCCAGCTATGACAATGAGTCCACCCAGAATACCAAACATCAATTCATAACTGAGAACAGAGCTGGCACCCAGCAATACAAAACCAATAACAATGGCAGATGCTGAGGAATAGCTGCGCAATTTACCCATGACCCAGGGGGAGGTATGTGTATCAAAATATTGTAATGTTAAGGACTGATTTGTGGTTTCAAAATAGTGAAAACCAAAACTCATGAGCAAGGTGGTGAAAATCAAACCGGCAAAAGAAGGAAACACACCGGTAAAACTGATTCCAAGACCCAAAATAGCCACGGATAAGGCTGAAAGCCGATGCTCTTTGATAACCAGCGTGACAAAAACCACGAGGAGGGCCAAAAATCCAGGTATTTCCCGCACAGATTGGATCACACCTATATGGTTTCCACCTAATCCCACAACATCAACTGCAAAATTATTGAAGAGGGTACGCCATACCTGAAAACCCATGGTTGTTACAATGGACATGACAGCAAGGAAAAGGAACATACGATCTTGTCTGGCTTTTAGCATGGCAGCAGGCTAATCCTAAACGACTGATGATGGAAAGACTTTCTATTGTATTCATGGAAATATTACATTAACACTTGACCGCTATAACATTCTGGATTTTTCAATAGAGAAAACATGATGGATAAGAAGCTGCAATTGATCAAATATTTGCAATCTTGTTTTAGTAAATAGCTAAAAAGGAAAACACTATGGAAAGGCGCGATTTTATAATACAAAGCGGGACAATATTAACTGCGACGATGTTATTCCCTGGGGAACTATCAGGGCTGGACAGGTCAGAGAAATCGCTTATCGGGACCCGTAGACCCAATCCTGATAACTATCCTCAACCTATTCTGAAGGCAATCTCCATTGGGATGAATGCCCCCAATCCACACAACTCACAAGCCTGGAAGTTCAAGATTCTCTCTGATTTTGAAGCACTGTTGTATCTTGATGAGTCAAGACTTTTACACGCCACAGATCCACCAGGTCGTCAAATCCATATCGGTTGCGGGTGTTTTCTGGAAACCCTGCGTCTAGGTGCATCCACGTTGGGATATTCAGCAGAATATGACCTGTTACCAGAGGGTGAATACCTACTCGAAGAGGCTGGCTTGAAACCGGTCGCTTTCATTAAGGTAGCAGCAGGTTCAACCGAACCACTTCCTCTATCTGACTCGATCTTTTCGCGCCAAACGAACCGATCACTCTATGAGGGGGAGCTGATGACCAATTCAGAGTTTGATTCCATAACCGCTTTGACAACAGCCAAATATTCAGAACTCAGTTTCCATTCTGAACCTGAACGCTTAAAAGAAATGGTGGATGTTCTCTATGAAGGTATGGTGGTGGAGGCAAACACACACGTGACATACGATGAATCCCGAATATGGTTTAGGAGCAGTCAGAAAAAAATTGAGACCAAACGAGATGGTATCAACTTACGGACAGATGGCACGAAAGGACTCTTGCTCTCCATTATGGAGTTTATTGTGAATGAAGAAAATGAAGAGAGCTGGCATAAATCAACTTCCATCAACGCATTTTTAAAATCCTATCGCAAAAAAATCTACACTGCCAAGGGAATAGTCCTGTTTAAGACACAGACAAATACAATGTCAGACTGGATTACCACGGGCATTGATTATGTTAGATTTCAACTTGCAGCCGATCAGTTGGGCTTCGTCATTCACCCCGTAAGCCAGGTTTTACAGGAATATCCTGAAATGGATGATCTTAGGACACGCTTCAATGAGTTGGTTGGTGTATCAAAACCCTCTAAAATTCAGATGGGAGTTCGTATTGGCAGGGGTGAAATACTATACTACTCATACCGCAGAGAACCAGAAGACCTATTGATCTGATTTGGAGCAGAAACTATTTGCTGGATTTCAGCAGTGTTCCCCTGGATATATCGCCATCCAGGGTCTTACTTGCCACAATTCCCCCCCTCCTTATAACTGTTTCAGGAAATAATGCAGGAAAATCTGTGTAAGCGTTCCAATCCAGTGATGTCTCCAGCCTGGATTCCCAATCATCAGCGATTGACCAGGGATCTACAATCATCAGATCAGCATGCAAACCTGGTTTGATACTACCTTTAAGATGATCAAGGGCGAAAATTTTAGCTGGATTCCGGCTGGTAAGGCGGACCAACAATTCCAGATTAAGATGGCGCTCCATAAATTGAGCTAACAGAGTGGGGAAAAGGGTCTCCACACCGCCCATTCCATTGGGAATGTCTTGAAAGCGAGTTCCCCTGGGTTTGTCTGCCAGACAAAAGGGGCAATGGTCAGAACCAATCGTATGAATCTGTCCATTCTGGAGCCCCAGCCACAAGGCCTCACAATCTGCTTCAGTGCGTAGTGGGGGACTGGACACAAACATTTGTCCATCAGCCCTCTCGTACATCTTATCCGAGAGCAGTAAATAGTGGGGGCAGGTCTCAACTTTCAACAGGGGATATTCAGCTGCTTTAGCCAGCCCTGCTGCAGTATTAAGATGAACGATATATATGGTACAGTTCGTTCGAGCAGAGATTTCTCCAAGCTGACTCACCGCCACCAGTTCTGCCTTAGCAGGACGACTCAAACCATGATAGCGGGAATGGGTTTCCTTCCCATGAGCAAAGGGCTCAGAAGCTTTGATTATTACATCATTGTCTTCAGAGTGTACCATGAGGATACCATGGTGCTGTGCAATAATATCTGCCACAGCTTCAATTTGATCATAGGTCAGCATCATGTTTGCTTCAGCATAGGTGGTAAACACTTTGAAGCTGTTGAACCCTCGGGCGATCAATTCTGGAATCTCAGCCAGTATTTCCGGTTCGAAACGAGTGATGTTAACATGAATACCCACATCGCAAAGGGACTCACCTGCCAGCTCAATACGAGTATTGAGGCTTTCTGTCAATGATTGGCCCGATTCTAGCACGCTAAAGTCCAGGATGGTGGTTACCCCTCCGTGGAGGGCCGAGCGGCTTCCTGAGGCGAATGTGTCCGCAGAATGGCCACTTTTGATAGGGATCCCCATGTGCGTGTGTGGATCAATGACCCCTGGAAATATCCATTTTCCTCCAGCTTCCAAAATTTTGGTGTTCTCTGGTGGGTTAATAACTGGAGATATTTCTACAAATAGGTCGTCTTCGATGAGGACATCTTGAATTTCCTGGCTGTTAGGTCCGATGACCAGACCATTTCTTATGAGCAAAGAACTCAAGCAGATTTCCCACGGTAGACTGATATAATTTCTGATAAAATGCTGATGGCGATCTCAGGTACTGTCTGGGCATCTATATCGATACCTACTGGTGCATGAACTTTTGATAAGGATTCCTGGGCAAAACCGCTGGAATGCAAATTTTCAGATAATAGCTTCCATTTCCGTGCACTACTTACGAGTCCGATATAGCGAGCCGAAATATCAAGGGCATGAGATAAGAGTTGGCGGTCGTGTTTATGTTCCCGACTGGCAATGAGGATAAAATCTCGCTTCGGAATGTGTGAAATAGCTTCCCGATTTATCGGGAACTCCGTTTTAAGTCTTTTTGCATAAGGGAATCGATCTGCTGTTATCAATTCTGTTCGATCATCGTAGACCTTGACCTGAAGCTCATTAAAATGAGCCAATTGAGCCACAGCCTGACCCACATGCCCGGCTCCAAAGATGTGTAGCATGGGTGGGGAAAACACCTGCCACATGAGATTGAGGGAATCACCCTGAACCAGAGATCTGGTGAGTTGATTTTCAAATATAGTTCTTAGCCGTTTTTCCAGTTCAACCTCTGTGTTCTCAATGTCCTGGCGAGAGGTCACAATTTGTCTGTGGACTTGAGTCGGGGAGTCTCCACTTATATGGAGTTTGACCATAAGTTTCTGATCAAAGGCGGACTGTTTGAGCATATCACCATAAAAAGTTTCCAGTTCGAGTGAGAAGGGCTCAACAAGAACTTTCAAAGTTCCTCCGCACAGCCCCACATCCGCTTCAACATCATTTCCCGTCATGTCAAAATCAAAGAGCATGGAGCTGGGTTCGGAAATCATTTTCAGGGCAGCCCGACTGACTTTCAATTCCATGGATCCACCACCAATGGTCCCCAGAAGTGTGCCGTCATCCAGAACAAGCATCATGGGATAGTCTTTCCGGGGGACTGAGCCTTTCCATTGAACAACAGAACAGAGCATTGCCCTGCTCTCATTCCCACGGGACTTCCATTGATTCAGGAGCGATTTAATCATTGAAGTGTCTCATTCTGATGGAGCACAATCGCTTCAAATACACCAGCTGCAATGGCTCGGGCTTTTTCTGAAATTTGTTGGTATCCCACAGATTCACCCCGAGGATCAATATCACCAATTTTCATTCCCTTGACTACAGGTGTGTGCTCAGAGATCATACCGCGAACCATGCCGTCAAGAGGAGCGTATACGGGTTTATCGTTGTTGATCAAAGCGAGTTGCTGTCCTTTGGTCACGAGCTCTCCAAACCGGGAAGACCACTTTATTTGTCCACTTCGGGTAGCCCGAACTAATCGCCGAGTGGTTTCCCCTCCTAAATTTCCAGGTATACCTGAATCTGCCAAAGGTGCTCCTGTGGAGATGATGCGACCAAGATTGTGCCCTCGCATGGTTTCTATGGCGAGATGACAGTTTTTATCAACTTCAAATCCAGGTCCTAATCCAATGACCAGATCTGCCCAGGTTCTGAAATCTCCAGTATATTTTTTTAACATGCGTGCATCGACTATGATAGAGGGCTTAAATTCAAGAAGCTTCACTGGATCATCGTCAAACATGGGAATGTGTTTCCAGGGTTTGGATGGGTTTAATATATGCGATTGAGCCTTTTTCGATTTAATTCCCTCTACTTCGGATTTTCCATCCACCAACGCACAACTGAAGGTGACGGGTCTCCGAATAGCCAGAGGAGGGGCTATATCTGACAAAAATACATGCAAGCCGACCCGATGCAGTAGATGGGCTACTCCGCTGCCTAATTCTCCGGCACCTCGAACCCAGACCAGTTCTTTAGCGAGCATGTTCAAACTCCAGGTAGTGGTCCATATCCATACTGATACCTTCATCAGGTATATCAATGAAGAGGGTGTCGGACCGAAATGTTTCAATCACCTGACGGCCCCCTACATCACCTGTGGCGGCCAGAAAAAAGGGTGATAGTTCGGTGGAAAAAAAGGTGGGATGCCCAGGTTTGTTCTGGTGACGAGGGGCTAGAATAAGGGGCTTCTTCTCATTTAACCTATCAATTAGTCTGGTGACAGTCTTTCGCTGTATAAAGGGTTTATCACCAGGACAAAAACACCAGTAGTCATAGGTCCGTCCTGCTGCCTTGACTCCGGTTACTACAGAACTGGCTATACCTGAATGAAAGTCTGTATTAAATTCGTAAATGATTTTATCATCGAAGCGTTGATCCAGAACCTTTTGGATCTTTTCACTCTGATACCCAAGAATGACGTAAACATCCAGATCAAAATCGATAAAGGTGTTTACTGTATGCTCGATGGCAGTGCGGTCTTCCAGCACTTCAAGAAGTTTATTGGGAGGAAAGCGTGTGGAACGACCAGCCGCTGTGATAATCATTGCCAGATTGAGCATTAATTAACCTTTTGAATATTGCCCTGTTCAATACTGCCGTAATAAACTGAATCATGACTCAATCGAGAAAGTGTTTTCGCCAATTCAAAAGCTTGATCCGGATAAGCATCAGCCTTGTTTACAAAATAGGTCAATTTGATTTCTTTTGGCACCTTCTGGAGATATCCATATTCACTGGTGAGGACTCGTGCGATGAAGATGGAATCAAGTATCTGGTTGGCATTCACATCCCAGAGTTCTCTAAACAATTCAGGACGATGCACCATTTTTCCATCTACTCTGGCACCTACAGCATCTGCTCCGACCAAGATAATAGCATGGGTGGCAAAATGGGGAATAACTGGATCAAAGGGTTGGTGGGCTTTGATGGGTTTTTTTCTCGCTCCATCACACTCAAAGATTGTCAGATCCGAAGCCTCATGCACTAACTGCAGTTGGTCAGGTTCGAGTCCTATAAGTTTATGCTCACTTTCCTGGCCACCCATGATGTAAAGGGGATTAATCTCCAGTAAGGCTTCTCGATTTGCTTCGGCTTCAAATTCAGGAAAGAAGTGGACCTGGTGCTGTGGTGAAATTCCAGCTTTTGTAAGCGAGGAGAGTATGACATGCTCATAGGATTTTGAGAGTTCATTGCCAAGCTCATGCAGTAGAGCCGTTTTGCCTCCGCCACCGAGAATACCCACACAGCTCCCCTCGGCTTCGGCTACATTTTGAAATAAGATTTGAGAAAAATTCATGAGGGAATATAATCAGAATATTCTAGGCGAGGATTCGAATCCTCGCCTGGATGCAATTATATGTGTACAACAATTTTCCCCTGGCTATTGCGGGATTCCATGAGCCTGTGTGCTTCAGCCATCTCTTCAAACTTGAATTCGTGCCCCACAACAGGTTTGAGATCATGCTGAAGGGTATATGAGCTCAGGTCTGTCCAAATTTTCATCATCCGTTCAGTGTCTTTCAAGAGATAGCCAAGATGACTGGCTCCCACTACCTGGGAAGCTGTTGCCATGGCATCGATTTTGACGCGGGGAATGTCCTGCCAGGTTTTCCACCAGGAAAAGGGGTTCAATTTATTTAAATTCAGACTGGCAAATCCAATCACAACGAGTCTTCCAAAGGGGTTCAACACATCCATGCTCTTGCGGAAAACCTCACCACCCACAACTTCAAGAATGACATCCACACCTTGCCCACCCGTTTTCTCTCGAATAAACTCAACAAAATCATCAGTTTGGTAATTGATGGGATGGTCTACACCCAGTTGGCGAATCAGATCCAGCTTGGTATCCTTGCTGGCAGTCCCAAAAACTTCACAACCCAGCGCTTTGGCTAATTGAACTGCTGCAGTACCAACACCACCAGCGGCGGCTTGAATTAGAACACGATCCGTCGCTCTGATTCTACACACTTCAAACAGAGCCACCCAGGCTGTCATAAACTGGACAGCATATCCTGCATTTTCAGCAGAACTAAAATTCTCAAAGGCAGGCAGAATCTGGCTGACTGGAACCACTACCTCTTCGGCATAACACCCATACTGTCCAACGACAATCACAGGAGTTCCAATCTGAAGATGAGAGACTCCTTCACCCAGCGCCTCAATTTTTCCATAGGCTTCCATGCCAGGGATGTAGGGACGTTTGGGAGCCCAGCCATAAAGTCCCTTGCGACTCTGAATCTCTGCGTAATTCAAACCAATGGTTTCAATCCGAACTCTGACTTCATTTTGACCCACGGGGGTTGAGGCTACATCTGAGATTTTTAAAACGTCTGCACCGCCAACTTTATTGAGGACGTAAGCTTTCATAAATATTCCTTATTCAGGTGTTTTCAGATTTCTAAGCTATTATAATGTTTAAGGATATCATCCAAGGAAAAACTTCTCCATCAGTTACCCACGGGAACACATTGGTTTGTCGCCTCCCCAGACACGGCATCAGAAAAACATATAAATGCCCACAGGAGAAAGAGAAATTTATGATCAAATGGCCGGGAATAGTAACTATAGGGGTAGTGACTGATTATTGCTAAAACACATAACAACATAAATATCAGTAGTATAAGACATGATTAAACTCAAAATAAAGTGACTCTGTGACATTTATCAACTGCAAAAATAAAGGTGAGAAAGATTGTCATTTAGCCCTTGTTGACCCAATTCGCGCCGTCTATACTGGCTGCCCAAAGACAATAACCCTATGAAAAAATCCAACTTACATAAAATTAAAAAAAAGATAGCCACGATAGAGGAAATATGAAATACAGACACATTATCGCATACACAATGATCTTGCTCGCATTCTGGGCAGTTCATGTTAATCGTGAAGCGAGACATCATACCGAAATTGAAAACATTCTTGCTCATGAATCCATGATTAAAGACTCACTAAATACCTACATGGTAGAAATGGCAGCCGCCCTGGATCTCTTCACCGAAGGACATCCATTGGTATTTACTGCCTATAATGCACTCGTTGGACAGACAGATGATACACCCAATATCACAGCCAGTAATAAACAAATATTTCCTGGCGTTCTGGCCTTGAGTCGTGAGCTAATCACCAGATATGGACATGGTGGCGATATTCAATATGGTGATAAGGTCTGGGTGGTGGTACCCATGCAGGTTGAAGACACCATGAATAAACGCTGGCGTGGTCGTGGGGATGTCTTCATGCTGGACTATGACAAAGCAGTACAGTTTGGCAGAAAATCCGGCATTCTATATCATCAGGGTGATGACATTGAATATGCCAGTGCCATTCAAGAAGATAAAGAGACTTTTACTGCGATTAACTAAGCGCAGATTTACATAAATAGAATAAAAAGGGGCTGTCCCAAAAGGGCAGCCCCTTTTTTTTACTATTAGTAATGGGGTATAGAGGTATAAGCCAAGAGTGTTGCATATATAACTGTTAATATTATAGTTGTATATAAAGAACCCTTCTCCTCTAAAGTTAGCTTTAAAGCATATGAACAACATCTGTCGCAACTATTTTCCTCTAATCTAGCTGATAGAACAGATTCCTTTCCTTTGGATATCAGGCGTTTCCTGCTCCCATGACTTGATAAGGTGAAAATTAAGTTTGGGATGGTTGATATTGTCAATAATCTGATGAAACTATAGTCGGAGTCAGTCGAGGGAACAGGAAAGAGTCGTATACCTGTCTCAGGTGAGCAGATTTGGCCTTATAGGGTTGAAAAATTACCTTGAAAATGGATTTTACACAAATCTGTGAAAATCCGTGTGAATCCGTGGCTAAAAAGAAAAAGGCCGCCTCAGGTTCTGAGACAGCCTCTTTTTATTACTCAAAACTAATTCCCCCTGAAGTAATCTATATCAGGATTCGCTGATAGCGATTCCCCCAGGTTCCGTGGGTTAGCTCAAACACCCCAGGCAGGTTTTGTCCACATGAATCACAACATCCCTTTTCATCAAGGTGCCACCCAGTAATTGTATAGCCCACTCTGCCAATTAAGAGTTTGCCACAAGCCGGGCAGATAGTAGATGCGTTTTCAGGATCATGCACATTCCCTAGATAAACATAATTGAGACCATTCTTCATGGCGATTCGTTTGGCCTTGAGCAAAGATTGATGAGTCGTAGGTGGATGAGTCATTAATTTGTAATCGGGGTGAAAAGCTGAAAAATGCAAGGGTACATGGGAACCGAGATGTGCAACAATCCAACCGGTCATTTCATCCAGCTCTTTCTCCGAATCATTTTCTCCAGGAATGAGCAAGGTGGTGATTTCTGTCCACACAGAAGTTTCTTGAATAAGATATTCAAGGGTATCCAGGACCGGCTGTAAGGAACCGGCACAGAGCTCGTTGTAAAATGATTCGCTGAAACCTTTAAGGTCCACGTTCACTGCATCCATATGTTGAAAGAAACCTTCTCGAGCGATTTCATTTATATAGCTGGCAGTTACGGCGACGGTTTTGATACCGGACTCATGACAGGCGATTGCCGTATCCACAGCGTATTCATAAAAAACAACAGGATCATTATAGGTAAAGGCCACACTATGACATCCATGGTCCCGGGCGGCCTGGGCGATGGCTCCAGGAGTGGCAGGAGACTGAAGAATATCCATTTCTCGTGATTTACTCATATCCCAGTTCTGACAAAACTTGCAGCTCAGGTTGCAGCCTGCAGTCCCAAAGGAGAGCACCGAACTCCCCGGGTAGAAATGATTGAGGGGTTTTTTCTCTATGGGATCAATAACGAAGCCACTGGAACGACCATAGGTGGTTAATTCAATCCTGTCACCCCTACGTTTACGGACAAAACATAAGCCTCTCTGTTCATCAGCAAGTTTGCAGTCTCTGGGACACAGAGTGCATTGAAGGCGTCCATCGATTTTTTTGATACTAAATTGGGGGTGTTGGGCAATCATGCGAGTTCTAATTACCTTTCTGTGGTGAGAGTCTAAACATCCTCATCACCAAACTCAAAGCTATAGAATTTCTGGCAGGATATTGAATCTGACCAATATCCCCGAGGGAAACCTGCTTTCTGCTTGAGATGTGATAGAAACGAATCTACATCTGGAAGTTTATCCCAGACGGCTGGTAAAAATAGACCACGGTGATGCTCATCTCTGATGATGAGACCGTCTCTGCCAGGCACGAGTTGATGTTTTAAATCCAACTCAGAGTCGATGATCATCTCTTCAGGTTGAGTAAGCACAGAAATCTCTATGTGGAGCTGCAGAAATTCAGTCGGTGAAAGCGGTTTAAAACGGGGATCTGTGAAGGCAGCATGCCAGGCATTTTCTGCCACATCCTCCACCAGGGGCCGATATGCCTCCACGGAACCTATACAGCCTCGCAATTCTCCTTGTTTTTCAAGGGTGACAAAGGCGGCTCCTGGTGCATTGAGACCGGGCTCAAAATTTTCCGGATTAGTAGGGAGTGGTGAGCCGTGATCAAGACCGTGTTGAATGGATTCTCTCGCGAGAACCAAAAGTTGTCTTTGTTCAGATTGTGTAAAAGTGACTTCTGTCATTGGCTTTGCAATCGTGTTATTTCAAGAGGAGCACTTTAATAACCTCGCTTTGAACTCCATGATCAATTTTCGCGAAGTAAACACCTGCTTCTGCAGCACTCCCAGTTACATTCCAACTGACTGAGTAAACACCAACTTCTTTTTTCTCTGAAACCAGAGTTTCTACCACTCGTCCACTGAGATCATAGATACTTAGTCGTGTAAATGCACTTTTAGTAAGAGAATATTTAATAATCGTACTCGGATTAAAGGGATTCGGAAAGTTTTGCGATAGACTGAATGATGAAGGATTCTTATTACTTCCATTCAATCCCGCAGTAATCTGATCTACGATACGAATCTCATCCAGCGATAATTCACTGGTGCCAAGATCTCCATGCTCTGCCACAAATTCAAGGACATCAATATCTGACCAATCAAAAAGACCCACAGGATCGAACCAGGCACCATCCCAGGATCCAGTTTCTACAAATTCGCTAAGTGGAATCTGAACATACTGCCAGGTACCATCCCATTCAATATCTGAAATGGATAAGGTCTTGGTCACTCGCCACGGATGGTCCTCTGGTAGAGCATTTTTTGTATCTAAAAAGCGGATGTCGAAACCAACAGGCTGTCCAACTCCTCTTACCCAGCATGTGAGGAGATTATCTTCATCCAATAATCTGGAAAGATCCCGGTTTGGTAGAAAATTAAAGCCGATTCTTTCGTATTGCGTGGCCTGAGACCAGCTGAGATGATAACTACCCACTTTAGGATTATTAGAAGTGTACAAGGTAACGATGCCCTCAGTGTTAAAGTCTGAGAGAATATTCTGACCTATATAATCATCATAAATATAGAATCCCACAGAGTCAGCCTGAGTAACGAAATCTGTCTGGGGCGGTGTATTGAATCCCATGGCCTCCAGGAGAGGTATGTTCAAATCATGATCAAACATTCCACTACTGTATCTCTCAAACAGTCCAAAGCCTCCATGGTAATCCCACATGGTCCAGCCGATATTCAATGAATCCAGATAATGAGTCGTTGCTCGATACCATTCAACCCGTTGATCAGGATCAGAGTTGTGATTAAGAACTCCAAATTCACCACAATAAATAGGGACATCCCTGGATGTGCTAAACGCTACTGCAATATCAATAAGGCTTCTCATATGTGCAACCGTACCCTGTGTGGAGTAACTCGCCATATTACTTTGAATCCAGGTTCCCACCAGTGATGATGGGCAGGCCGGCATGGCTGAGGCTCCATAAGGAAAGGGCACTCCCGTAAGTGGTTCCATAGATGGATCTGTCCAGCTGGCGCCCTGGTGAGTGAAAATAAAGGGATCGTAAAAATGAAAGGTATAGATAAGATTGTCATCATTGTAATTCATCATGTCATCCAGATTATTGTAGCTGTTCCAGCTGGAGGGTCCTACAATAAGTGTACGGTTTGAATCAGTCTGTCGAATGATGTTCACAATATTTTGCTGGATGGTATCCCAGATAAAATCCGAAATGCCCCAGGGCTCATTTTTGATTTCAAAATAAAGGGTTGAGTCCCGATCTATGAAGTGCGCTGCCAGTTGTGGCCAGATCAATGATAAAGGTTGATTAATGGCTGGTGTTGTGGCTCCGCCTGAATCAAAACTGTGGTTATCCAGAATGAGATGCAGACCTAAAGCTTCAGTCCAATCAATGATTTGATCCAGAAAATCAAGCAAGATGGGATCAACGATATAATCGGGGTCCCCACTACTCATCCCATGAAAATTGATAGGGAGGCGAATCACATCTACACCAAGGCTTTGAATATCCACAAAATCATCATAGGTATAACGTGAAAATTGGACTTCCTGGATTGAACTCTCCTGAAACCAGTTACTAAGATTAACACCTTTCTCAAAAGGGGCGGCAGGTTGGGCTGTAAGGGAGGGGACAGTCAGGAGCAGGAGGATAAAACTCATTTGAAGGCGTTTCATAACATTTCCTTTTAGGTTTAAAGCTCAAATAGTCCCCAGGCGCCATATCCAACAACCTGGTCTTTGCGGCCAGACGTATCACCGGAGTTTCGAAGATCAAGACGTTTGATGGACATACCCTTTTGTTTAGCCAAGTGGAGGAATCCCCGCAGGGGTATGCGGCCACAGGCTGAATGATCTCCCAGCAGTTCTCCTTGAAATGATTCAATGTGGTTGGCTGCAATGGTATCCAGCTTGACAGCTTCGTCATAACTGTGAAAATGACTCAAGTCGGTAGATATGACGATAAGACTCTCGTCTCCACCCCAGAGATATTCAATAACATCAGCAACCTCTTTTTGAGTTGCTTCACCAACTACGAATGGAATCAGTCTGAAGCTGGCCAGAACCTTCTGTAAAAAGGGAAGCTGGACTTCAAGGGAATGCTCCTCAGCATGGGCTTGATCAGAAAAGGATATCTGAGGATAATCGTCAACCAGTTTTTGGATGGTTTTTGTATCCAGGTTGATCTCCCCCAGGGGTGTTTGAAACTGGTCATCAGTCGGGAGTGCCAATCCCTGTAGATAAACACGGTGAGCCGGTCCAAGAAGTATCACTTTGCGGATGACATGTCTGTATTGGAGTAGTGTACGATATGCAGCAGCAGCAATTGAACCTGAGTAGATAGTACCAGCATGAGGAACAATAATAGCTTTGGGAACCGCTGTCGTTTCATTTGGTCTTTCATGGATGAAGCCAGAGATTTGATCTTCTAATATGTGAGGATCACCAGGATAAAACATACCTGACACAGCTGAGGGACGTATTTGCTTGATCTTACTCATGGTGGATTCTTATCAATGAAATATAGCGGAGTGAGGGATGGAGGCCAATACTGGATTCCTTCAATCTCTAAAAGGATGTGTTTCCTTCGTTAAATGAAATTAAAGTTCAAAATCTTTGCATGCGCAAAACTCAGGTCTATATTCACCTCGAAATGAAATGGCAAGCATCATATTACTTTTTTATGCGATCAGGGTGATGGTTTAAATCTGTATATTTGAACATTTTCACCCTCGTCAATTGGCGGGGGTTTTTTTTTACCATCAAGCGCAGCTTGATGGTACCGCGGCGAAGCTGAAAGCGAAGCCGGGTCGGGTTGATAACAAAGCTTAAACCAGGAAAAAGAGGATAAACACAGTGGTAGAGAATAAACAAAAGGTAGGAATAATAGGCTTCGGACGTTTCGGAGCTCTACTTGCCGAACTGTTGAGTAATGATTATCAGCCCATCATCACAGATGAGCGTGACCTATCTGAGTTGGCTCAATCCTCTGGATACCCCTGGGCAGATCTTGAGACTGTCATGCAGCAGGAAATCGTGTTTTTGGCCGTTCCGATCAGTCGGATGAAGAATTTGCTCAAGGAAATAGCTCCACAGAGTCGACCAGGTCAGGTTTTGATTGATGTGGCCTCTGTAAAAACCCGTATTCGAGACTGGATGATTGAAGCATTACCCTCAACTGTGCAAATTTTAAATACTCATCCTATGTTTGGACCTGATTCCTACAAGCGGGATCGTGATCTGAGGATGGTATTCTGTCCAACTCGTATCGATGCAGAAATTGAAAGTACCTGGCGTAATATTTTTGAATCCTGGGGTTGCAGACTCATTGATCTTGAAGTTGAAGACCATGACAGATTAGCTGCCCGTTCTCAAGGTATCACTCACTTTGTCGGCCGTGTCATGAAGGGGATGGATATTCAACCTACTGCCGTAGACACACATGGATTCAGACAAGTTCATCATGTGGTTGAACAAACCTGTCAGGATACTGAGGAACTCTTCCATGATTTGCAGTATTATAATCCCTATACACCTGAAATGCTCACCGACTTCTCGAGATCGGTGCACGCTGTGAAAGCGCGTGTGTATCGTCCCGATTCTCCCCCTGAGGTGATTGGTTACCAGGGTATCCCTGGCAGTTTTTCTGAGGAAGCAGCACGCAATTATATACAAGAGGAAAAACTGGGAGACATAGACACCAAACCTTGTCTCACCAGTCGAAATGTCATGGAAAGTCTGTATACATATGAAATAGATCGTGGTATAATTGCCATGGAAAATGCGAGAGGAGGTGTGGTTCATGAGAGTATTCATGCGTTGGCGAAAGCCCGATGCAAGGTACGCTCCATGTTCCACATCCAGGTAAATCAATGTCTTATTACAAAAGCAGGAGTTGATCCCAAAGAGATAACGGAAGTTCGATCTCACCCTCAAGCGCTCAAGCAATGTTCACGGTTTTTAAGGGAAAATTTTGCAAATGTCCCTCACCTTGAAGCGGAAGATACCGCTGAAGCTGCCAGGAAGCTGCATCAGGGAGAATTTTCAGATACCACCGCCGTCATTGCACCAGCCCGAGCTGCTGAATTATATGAACTGAATGTGAGTCAGTTTGGGATTCAGGACCTGAAAGACAATAAGACGCTGTTTCTCGTCGTAGAGCGAACAGGAACCTCGATTTAAGTTGCAATTACTTAACAGAAATAAAACCTTATAGGCCACCACTAAAGGATAGTACACGATGATTGTCATAATGAATGTAAACGCTTCCCAGGAAGCTATAGATAGAGTCCAACAGGAAATTGAAAAACTGGGCTATACACCCAAACCTGCTCCCGGTGAAACCCGTACCATTGTCGGAGTGATGGGACCCAAACCCCTGCGTGGGAAGCAGCACCTCCAGGCCTTACCAGAAGTTTCAAATGTTATTGAGATCAGCACACCTTATAAATTGGCTTCACGGGAATGGCAGCCGCAGGATACTATTGTGAACGTGGGCGGAGCCCGTATTGGCGGCTCCAACGTGTCGATTATCGCCGGCCCCTGTTCAATTGAATCCTATGAGCAAACCAAAACGGTGGGTGATGCTGTAAAGACGGCAGGAGGTCACTTTCTCCGTGGTGGTGCATTCAAGCCACGAACATCTCCCTATTCCTTCCAGGGTCTGGGTGTTGAAGGACTCAAAATTCTGAAACAGGTTGGCAAGGAAGTTGGTTTGCCCACAGTGACCGAAGTGACAGATACAGAAGTATTGGATATCACGGCACAACATACAGACATGCTCCAGATAGGTACCCGTAACATGCAGAATTTTACGCTTATCAAAGCAGCAGCGCGTACGGGGATGCCCATCTTTTTAAAGCGTGGAATGTCAGCCACTGTGAACGAAACCATTCTGGCTGCGGAATACATTTTGAATGAAGGGAATGAAAAACTGGTTCTCTGTGAACGAGGAATCCGTACCTTTGTGGATCACACCAGAAATACTCTGGATGTGAGTGCCATTCCTGCCTTTCAGCGTTTAACCCATCTGCCAGTAGTGGTTGATCCCAGTCATGCTGCTGGAAAAAGATCAAAAGTGCTACCTTTATCTTTAGCTGGAATAGCAGCCGGAGCTCAGGGTGTCATGGTTGAAGTTCATCCAAACCCTGAAGTTGCTCTCAGCGATGGGCCTCAACAATTGGTCCCGGCAGATTTCAAACATCTGGTAGATCAAATCAGACTGGTTGCTGAAGCTGTTGGCAAAAAACTGGACTGATCCTTTAGAAGGAGTCACCCATGGCTTTGCTTGGAGAAATTAGGCTACCTGGTGACAAATCAATAAGCCATCGAGCCCTCATGTTTACCGCGTTGAGTGATGGTCTTAGTCGCCTTGAAAATCTGAATCCTGGGGCCGATGTGGTCACAACTCTGCGTGCCCTGATCAACTGTGGAATTCATATCGAAGAAAAGCATGGTGTTGTCCATGTCCAGGGCGGTGGACTGCGTCCGTTCAAACAACCTGATCTGGGAGTTGACTGTGGAAACTCGGGGACCACTGCACGCTTGATGATGGGTCTTTTAGCGGCTCACCCCATCCATGTTCAGTTCACAGGTGATCAATCTCTCAGCAAACGACCCATGGATAGAGTTTTCAGACCTCTCCAGCAAATGGGTGCGAACATCTCTGCCAACAAAAGAAACTATTTACCCCTTATGCTGAGCGGTCGTGAACTGTGGGCTCTGGATTACCAGTTACCCTATGCCAGCGCCCAGGTTAAATCAGCCATTCTTTTGGCAGGGCTGCACGCAAAGGGACAAACCACGGTCAAATCGCCAGCTTTTAGTCGCGATCATACTGAGCAAATGCTTAAGGCTATGGGTGCACGCATAAAGGTCAAGGGACGTGAAGTGACAGTCCATCAACTGACTAAACCACTCAAACCTATCGATTTTGTGATACCTGGTGACTTTTCTGCTGCGGCCTTTTTTATTGCTGCAGCCCTCATGGTTCCTGATTCAGATGTGATCCTTCGTGGTGTTGGGATAAATCCAACAAGAACAGCCTTTCTCAGAGCTGTCAAGGAAATGGGTGGAAAGATAACAGTGGCCAATAAAGCAAAGCTCAGCGGTGAAGCTATTGCTGATTTACGCATCCGAGCCTCTCAGTTAAAAGGCATTCAAATCTATCCAGAGCAGATTCCAAATCTGATTGATGAATTGCCTCTCATTGCACTATTGGCAACACAAGCTGAGGGTGAAACTGTGGTAACGGGTGCTGAAGAATTGCGCGTGAAGGAATCCGATCGAATTGCTGCGATTGTGACCAATCTAAGTGCCTGGGGTGCCAAAATATTTGAGCGACCCGATGGATTTCATGTAGAAGGACCAACACCTCTTAAGGGGGGCAAGGTCAAAACCTATAATGATCATCGTATTGCCATGACGCTGGGTGTCGCAGGACTGATCAGCAAGTCACCAGCAACTCTGGATGACCCGGATTGTGTAGATATTTCATATCCTGGTTTCTTTGATGAGCTTCGGGGTTTAATAAGTTAATATTTTAGAATAAGCGTTTTGAACACACGAATCAGGAGATAAATGTGAAATTAGCCGTTATTGGTGATCCTCTCAGACAAAGTGTCAGCGATTTTATGCATGGTTGGATATACGAGCAGCTTGCACTGGAGGCTGAGTATAAAAAGATCAAGGTTGTCCAGGGAGATCTGGAACGCTGGGTCAAGCTCCCTTCTGCTAGGAAGCTGGATGGATTTAATGTGACCATCCCCCATAAAGAGGATATTATCCCCTTCCTGGATAGTGTGAATGATCGTACTGCACCAATTGGCGCAGTGAATTGTGTCAGACGCCATGATGGGAAACTCACTGGATACAATACGGACTGGTATGGCTTTGTGAAATCTCTGGAAGCCGCAGGTGTGGATCTGGCAGGAAAAAAAGTAGTCGTCCTGGGGAGTGGCGGTGCCGCACGAGCCATCACCTTTGGGTTGGCCCGGGTTGGAGCTGGTAAAACCACAGTGATTGCAAGAGATCCTGATAGGGCAAAAGCCCTTATTAAGGACATGAGCAGTTCTGCTGAAGGCATGAAATTAGCTGGCTGCTCCTGGGATGAAAGCGCAGTTGAACCCATTGAAGATGCATATTGCCTGGTCAACTGTACTCCAATTGGAATGAAGCCAAAACAGAATGAGAGTCCTCTGGATGGAGATATCCTGGAATCCATCGATGTTGTGGTTGACACTATTTTTAATCCATTGAATACACGCTTACTCTCAGAGGCAATATTTTCTGACTGTCAAACCGTTTCTGGTTTGGATATGTATCTCTATCAGGCCATGGCCTCAGTTGATGTCTGGTTTGGACCCCAGGATTGGAATCGAATTAAGATGAATGAGATGCGCGAAGCCGTTCACAACAAGATAACGGGCTTTAAACGAAAATTCGAATAATACGGATAATTACAGCCCTCTCGCAGAGTGCGCAGAGTCGCAGAGAAACTGAGTATGCAAATCCTAAGCATACTTCGTGACTTTCGTTTGATTCGTTGTAAAAAGGACCATTATTGAAGACAAATAGTGAGGAGTAAGGATATTTAGAATGTTACAGCACCTAAAATTTTTAACAGCTGGGGAATCACACGGCAAAGGCTTGTCAGGAATTCTTGAAGGATTCCCTGCTGGTGTACCACTTTCCGAAAGTTTTATCGCCAGAGATCTAGCTCGTCGGCAAATGGGTCACGGTCGCGGGGGTCGCATGACCATCGAGAAGGATCATGCTGAAATAACCAGCGGGTTGCGTCATGGAAATACCCTGGGATCTCCCATAGCACTCTGGATCCAGAATCGGGATTGGGAAAACTGGAAACAGGATAAAATGTCACATGAAGCACCATCGAATCCTGTTCCTGAGGTGACTCTACCTCGTCCAGGCCATGCTGATCTGGCTGGAGTTCAAAAATTTGGCTTCAGTGACATTCGCAATGTTCTGGAACGGTCATCTGCTCGTGAAACTGCCATGAGAGTAGCCCTGGGAGCAGTTTGCCGAGCCTTCTTAAACGAATTGGGTGTTAAGATATTCAGCCATGTGATTCAGATAGGCCCTGTCAAAACCGCAACAAAACCAGATCAACTACACACGGATTTGAATAAAGCTGCAGATGCCTCTGATGTGAGGTGCCTGGATAAAGAAGCCGCCGAGGCAATGATCAAACATATCGATATAACCCGCAAAGCGGGTGATTCGGTGGGGGGTGTTTTTGAAGTTCTCGCCTCGGGACTACCACCTGGTCTGGGTTCTTATACTCATTGGGATCGCAAGCTGGATGCCCGCCTGGCTGCCGCTATGATGTCAATCAATGCCATGAAATCAGTAAGTATTGGAGATGGTCTGGATGTCGGTGAGGCCACTGGATCTCAGGTTCACGATGAAATAATTTTACAAGATGATACCATCCGCAGAGCCACAAATCATGCAGGGGGTATAGAAGGTGGTATGTCAAATGGTGAGCTTATTCAGGTTCAAGTCACCATGAAACCCATCCCAACCCTGGCAAGACCCTTAAGATCGGTGGATATCAAAACCCATGAACCTGGAATAGCTCATAAAGAGAGAACCGATGCCTGTGCCGTTCCAGCTGCTTCTGTAATTGGTGAGGCCATGATGGCTTTGGTTTTGACTGATGCTATCCTTGAAAAGTTTGGTGGAGATTCTCTAGACCAGGTCAAAGCGCACATCGCTGCCACAGGAGTGTAGAGTGGTCGAAGGGGATTAAATTATGAGCATTAGTAAAGTATACTTGATTGGCTTGATGGGTGCTGGCAAAAGTACCGTCGGTCGACTTTTGGCTGATGCGCTCAGCTGGCAATTGCTGGATATTGATCATGAAATTGAAAAATTTGCAGGAAATGACATCCCCTCCATTTTTGAAGCACAGGGAGAGGATGGATTTCGTGACTATGAAGCTCAGGTTCTCATTGACACAGCTTCACTGAACAAGGCCATCATACCTTGTGGGGGAGGCATTGTAACCAGACCTGAAAATGTAGAGTATCTGAAGGACCACCTAACTATCTGGCTGGATGTATCTCCTGAAGAAGCTGCAGCTCGACTGGAGCATTCAGATCATCGTCCCCTGTTAAATGAATGCAAGGATACGATTAAAAAATTGCAGGAAATTTTGGATAATCGCCAGGCTGGCTATGCTGAAGCCGCCACACTCCATATAAATACCAGGCAACGGGCTCCAGATATGATTGCCCATGAAATACTTGAGAAGCTAGAAAGCTACCATGTCTAAATCACCAGCCCTTAAAATTACCCATAGGACTGGCTCTTACGAGATTCGTGTGGGCCAGAATCTGCTGGATTCGGTGGCAGAGCTACTCTCAAGTATTGGCGCCTTTGGACCTGTAGGAATTATCAGCAATGCTGCGGTCAATGATCTCTATGGTAGACCAATTCGTGAAGCGCTTAACCAGGCTGATTATGTAACTCGAACAATCTTGATCCCTGAAGGTGAGGAATATAAAACCCTGGCCTCGGCAGAGCAGGTGATGTCCGCTTTGATTGCCCAGGGCATGGAACGCTCTGGAACCATTCTTACCCTGGGAGGCGGTGTGGTTACTGATTTGGGTGGTTTTGTTGCCAGCATTCTCTACCGTGGGGTCAAACTTGTCCATATCCCAACAACTCTGCTATCTATGGTGGACGCTGCTGTAGGTGGTAAGACCGGTGTTAATCATACCAGTGGTAAAAATCTGATCGGGAGCTTTTATCAACCTGATTTGGTCATCATGGATGTGAAAACGCTGGAAACCCTACAGGCTCGTGATCGCATCTCAGGATATGCAGAAATGTTTAAGATGGGTGTGATTCGCGATACGAGCTACTTAAAATTTCTTGTTGACCATATGGATGAATGTTTGGCAGTTGAGTCTGGCGATATCCTCATCCAAGCAATCACTCGAAGTTGTGAACTGAAGGCTGAGGTGGTTGAGGTTGATGAGAAGGAAGCAGATTTACGACGCATTCTGAATTTTGGACATACTCTTGGTCATGCTATTGAATCCACGCTCGGATATGGTGTTGTCCGACATGGTGAAGCTGTCATTCTTGGCATGTATGGTGCGGGATGGCTTTCCAATCAGGTCGGTGATTTATCGATGGAAGATTGGGATAAACTCTCAACCATGCTGAAGAGAATTCCCTTAGAGCTTCCACTAAAGTCCTTAAATCCGGAAGCCATTGAAATGGCAACCCGCCTGGATAAAAAGGTGGCGAATTCACAATTGAACTTTGTTTTACTGCACCGCCTGGGAGATGCTTATATGCAGACTGGGATTCCGACATTAATGATAAAATTGGCCGTTGATGCCATCAGATCTGTCTGGGAGGGTAGCGAATGACTCTAGATTTTAATGCTTTCATGCATGCTTTTGTGACCCTGTTGGTCATTATGGATCCCTTTGGTGGATTGCCCGTGTTTATGACATTAACCAAGGATTATCCTGAAGAGCGGGCAAAACACAGTGCTCATCGAGCGACCCGTGTGTCTCTCATCTTACTCACTCTTTTTGTTTTTGTGGGGGAGGGGATTCTTGAATTTTTTAGCATAACAATGTTTTCTTTCCAGGTTGGTGGCGGGCTCATTCTGCTTTCTTTGGGCTTATTATATGTTCTGGGTGTCACCCTGGGGGATGATAAGGATTATTCCAAAGATATCGTCATTCCCATGGCCACACCTCTCATTGCAGGCCCCGGAGCGATTACAGCAATAATTATTCTGGTTTCGCAATATGGATTTTGGGTACCTCTGTTGGCCATGTTGCTGAACCTTTTTATTTTTTGGCTAGCCATGTATTATGCGAAGTACATCAAAAAGTTTCTGGGTGAGCAGGGACTGGAGATCATGAGTCGTGTCATGGGGCTTTTACTGGTTGCTCTGGCAATCGAGATGATCAGAACAGCCTGGATAGAGCTCCTCTGATAGCCATTTGCGTAAGCATTTGATCCACCTATATTCTCACCGCTCTTAGTGTTATGGGAACGTCTGTCTGAGGATCTCGAAGACTGCGGAAAAATGGCGTGTCATCCTTCGAGTCCACCCCTACGGGGTCCTCAGGAAGCCAAAAGTCGAAAACATGGTCGATTGGCTCAGCTGGTTAGAGCGCTCGGTTCACATCCGGGAGGTCGTAGGTTCGAGTCCTACATCGACCACCAAGACAGGTTAAAACTTGTCAATTCTAATAGGTCGTTCTCGATAGA
>JABMQQ010000027.1 GCA_013202495.1 Fidelibacterota bacterium
CAATTAATGGATTCGGTCGTATCGGTCGTTCCGTAGTTCGTATTTTAGATAAACGTGAAGATATCAATGTCGTAGCTATCAACGATCTCTTCGAGCGTGAAGCTCTGGGATATCTGCTCAAATATGATACTGTTATGGGTGGTTTTGGCGACTCAACCGTTCATTTCGAAGGTGATGTATTGCATACTGCAAATGACACCGTAAAAATGATCAGTGAGCGCAATCCTGCAGATTTGCCCTGGAAAGAACTGGATATTGATGTTGTTATAGAAGCAACAGGTGTCTTTAGAACAAAAGAATCTCTGACCCAGCATTTGAATGCTGGTGCAAAACGTGTCATCCTCACAGTCCCTTCAAAGGATGATGTGGATTACACAGTGGTTCTTGGTGTTAATGAAGATGGTCTGAAACCAGAGCATAGAATTGTATCCAACGCCAGTTGTACAACCAACTGTTTAGCCCCAATGGCCAAAGTTCTCAATGATGCTTTTGGTATCGTTGAAGGTGTGATGACTACAACACACGCCTATACTAATGATCAGCGTCTTGCTGATGTTCCTCACTCAGACTGGCGTCGTAGCCGTGCTGCTGCTGAGAATATCATCCCTACAACCACTGGCGCTGCTCGTGCAGTAGGAAAAGTGCTCCCTGAACTCAAAGGTAAGCTGGATGGTATCGCTGCTCGTGTTCCTGTTGCTGATGGTTCTGTTGTGGATCTAATTGTTGAATTGAACCGCAATGTAACGGTTGAAGATATCAATGCAGCTGTTCTTGAAGCCACCAAGACGGATCGTCTCAAGGATGTCCTTGAATATAGTGAAAACCACCTGGTTTCTTCTGATATCATCGGAAATCCCTACTCCTCTATATATGATGCATCCTATACGAGAGTAGTTGGCAATCGTATTGTTAAGACATTGAACTGGTATGACAACGAATGGGGTTATTCAAACCGCGTTGTTGACTTGATCAACTTGTTTAAGGGTATGTAAATAATATCCCTTTATGATAATCGGAGCCGGTCCTTTGTGCGACCGGCTCTGTTGTCTAAAAAAGTAATATTTCAATCTGTTTTAGCTGGGGATTGTAAAGAATGAAAAAAGTCCAATTTATTTTTGGAATTCATAACCACCAACCCGTGGGAAATTTTGATAATGTCTTTGATGATGCCTGTGACCGTTCCTACTTGCCATTTCTGCAAGTACTGGAGAAATTTCCAGATATCAGCATGGCCTTTCACTTCAGTGGATCTCTAATAGAATGGCTCGAAGGACATCGTCCTGATGTTTTGGATCTATTTAAAAAGCTGGTAGATCGAGGCAATATTGAAGTACTGGGTGGTGGTTTTTATGAACCTATCCTGGCAATGATTCCTGAAGCAGACCAGGTCGGTCAAATCAAGAAAATGAACGACTGGGCTCTACAGCGAATGGAGTATGAGGTTAAAGGTAACTGGCTCACTGAACGCGTGTGGGAACCGCACCTGGCCCAGAGCTTAAACAAGGCTGATATTGAATATATGGTAGTAGATGACTACCACTTTCTGACCACAGGCGCTGACCCAAAAAACTTGAATGGATTTTACTACACCGAGCAAGAGGGTAAAGTCCTCAGCGTCTTTCCAATCAGTCAGAAAATGCGCTATGCCATGCCTTTCGAAGACCCTCAGGTCGCTATTGACATCTTGAAAAGTTATGCTACGGAAGACGGTGACAGCCTGGTAGTTATGGCTGATGATGGAGAGAAATTTGGTATCTGGCCTGGTACCTGGGAAACCGTTTACGGCCAGAAATGGCTGGAAAGATTTTTTACACTGGTAAGCGAAAATTCTGATTGGCTCACCACCACAACATTTAAACAGTATCATTCAAATCACACCCCTCGTGACCTGGTCTATATACCCACATCCTCATATTTCGAGATGTCGCAGTGGACCCTGCCCACCGATCTGGGACGCCGGATGGATCATTTTGTTCATGACCTTGAAAATCAAGGCAAGGGTGATGAAAATCGACCTTTTATCAAAGGTGGTATGTGGCGCAATTTTTTCACCAAATATCCTGAGTCAAACTGGATGCAGAAACGTGTTCAATTCCTTTCCCTTAACCTGGATCAATTGGAGAGCAAGGGGGGGATTCCTTCAGACCTTAGAGATGATCTCTATCGGGCTCAGTGCAACTGTGCCTACTGGCACGGTGTCTTTGGAGGACTTTATCTTCCACATCTTCGTCATGCCATATATGAACATTTACTCAAAGCTGAAGAAAAGTTTCTTGCTTCAGGGGGTAGTTTACCTGGATTGGTCGATCTTGATAGTGATGGGGTCAGGGAATACCGGTTGCGTTCTGATAATGTCCAACTTTTCATTTCAGAAGACAAAGGGCATATCCGTGAGATTGACTGGCTTCCCGCCTATTTCAATGTGACCAATTACCTCCAGCGCTATTCAGAGCATTATCATGAAAAGTTGGCACAAGCCAGCAATGGTGGAAACGCCAACGGTTCCATCCATGATATTGTTTTGACTAAAGAAGAAGGTCTTGAAGAAAAACTATTTGTTGATAGTTATAGACGTCATGGACTCATTGACCACATTTTTAACAGCAATCAATCTCAAGATTTGCATTATCGAGGGAATTTACAGGAAAACCTGTCTATACAGTCCAGTCAAGTTCAACAAAATGAAGCTGGTGTGCAGATCAAGATCATGGGGCAGATTGGTCAGTCCCAAATTCAAATTGATAAAAAAGTAGAGCTGCATCACAACGATTTATCAGTAAAAATTAATATCTCTAACACGGGCAAGACCAAAATCGACCAGCACTATGGTCTTGAGATGAATTTCGGCCTCCTCGGTGGAGATAGTCCAGATCGCTACTATGAGGTGAATAATAAAAAAGTGGGATCCCTGAATAGTCATGGTGAACACGGGGATGTTCAAAGTGTCTCCCTCATAAATGAGTGGGACAATTTCAAAATAAATATGGACTATGGGAAGAGCTGTCAGTTGTGGCGCTCACCCATTGAAACAATCTCCATGTCAGAAGCTGGTTTTGAGCGAGTCTATCAGGCATCTGCTTTAATGCCACATTGGAAATTGAGCCTAAACCCAGGGGAGTCTCTTGAACTGGACCTCCTCCTGAGCATAAATAAATTTAAATAAACACGATGAATTAATGTCAAATACTCAAGCCACTGTTGCTTATTTCAGTGCAGAAATCTGGATTTCTCCAAGTCTGCACACTTATAG